>NZ_DDLD01000113.1:0-4502 GCF_002339435.1 Acinetobacter sp. UBA2581
ATGTCTTCTATGAAAGGTATGAATCATGATATGCCGATGAATAGCGCTACTGTTAAGGCGGCTTCAGACAAGAATGATAATACCGTATTTGGATGGGCAAATGCTTCAACACCTGAAGGTAATAAAGCATTGCAATATAGTGATTTGCAATCGTTAGATCCTCAAAAAGACACTCGTGCAGCTGAACGTGAAATAGAGATCCGTCTTGGTGGAAACATGGAGCGTTATATTTGGACAATAAATGGTAAAAAATTTAATGAAGCCGACCCACTAGTGGTGAAGTATGGTGAACGTATTCGCTTAAAATTTGTCAATGACAGTATGATGGCTCACCCAATGCACTTACATGGCATGTTTATGCAGCTTGAGAATGGTCAGGATCCAAGCAATATGCCAAACAAACATACGGTAATTGTTCCACCTGGGAAAACGATAACCACTCTACTCACAGCTGATGAGTTAGGTGAGTGGGCTATTCATTGTCACCTGCTTTACCATATGAGTGCAGGAATGATGAATAAACTCATTGTAGCTCAAGTGGAAGATGGTAATTCTACAAAGACTGTTCCTCAGTCCCAAGTAAATGAGAAGGGAGTAAATCCACATGCAAATCACTAAGAATTTCTTCTCAAAAACAGTCTTATCAATTGCATTAATAAGTATATCAAACTTAACTTTTGCTAATAGCAGCACTTCGGAACAAGAAAGTAATATTACAAATGGTATGAGAGTCTTATTACAGGAGTCTGGTGGCTTAAGATATAGCCCCCAAGAATTGTATCCAGAATATTATTCAATGGAAAATGCAAATGGGGGAGATAATATTATTTTGACTGCAAGAAAGAGATCAGACGGATCTCACGATGATCATCTTAAAGAACATGGCGGACAAATTTATCAAGTAACAAGACTTGAAAATGCATGGATGGTTGATGAAGACGGTAAGGGCAACCTAGGAACAAAGTTTGAAACTTTAATTGGAACAGATGAAAATCGTCTATTTATTGAAGCCAATTCGGAAAAGTCAGAAAGTAATGATCCAAAATATGCTGTATCAGCACTTTATAGCCGTAACGTAGCCCCATTTTGGGATGTACAAGCTGGGGTAAGATATAGTGAAAATAAAAATAATAGCAGCAGCGATCGAGTGGATGGGGTTATTGGTATATTAGGTCTAGCTCCTTATTTCTTTGAAACACAAGCATATCTTTATGGCGGTGAGAATAATTTTTGGGGAGCAAGTTTTGAATTAGAACGTGATTTGCTTTTAACTCAGAAACTTATTACTCAACCTTATATCGAAGCAGATGTAATATTTAGCGATGATTCTAACTATGCTGCAAAATCAGGTTTATCAGAACTAAAAACTGGTATCAAAACCCGATATGAGATTACTAAGCGAATTAAACCTTTCATTGATGTTGCTTACCAATATGAAAAAGGACAGAAAGCCACTTCTATGCAAGAGGCAACAGAGTCTGAAAAGGGATGGAAATATGGTGCAGGCATCGAATTAGTTTTTTAAAATAGTATGATTTGGATTCATGAATGGTAGCTTCGGCTACTATTCATGAATTATTACTATTTATTTTCGAATCTGTAAAACTAAAAAAGCTTAATTTTTGGTCTATTTTTATGCAGTGGTTAAAAACATGCTTATCGCTGTTTTTATCGTTTGCTATTCTTTTAGTAGGATCGGCTGCTACTACTTCGTCTGTACATCATCGGTGTTTAATGCCATCTGAATAGATGCATGTGGCATAGCCGTCTTCATCGATTTGAATCCTAAAGTGGCCCTAATGATCCGCTTTAGCTTGCCATGATTACATTCGATCACGTTATTTTTATACTTAACCTGCCTGTGCTCAAGATCTGGTGGACATTTTCTTTCCCATTTTAACCGTGACAAAGCACCTCCATATGTGTGCTTTATCTGTATCTATCACTTGTGGGGCCTTCCTTTGCCAGAAGATGCGGATACTGAGCATCCAAAAGTAAAAGAACTGCATGAGCTTCTTGCATGGTCTGAAGGTATGGTCTGGTGTTCACCTGAACGTCATGGTTCTATGAGTTCCATTTTTAAATCACAAATAGACTGGATTCCACTTGCAGGAGGAGCAATCCGTGCTACCCAAGGTAAAACCCTTGCCTTGATGCAAGTCAGTGGTGGATCACAGTCATTTAACAGCCTGAACCAGATGCGTATTTTGGGGCGGTGGATGCGGATGATCACCATTCCAAATCAGTCTTCAATTCCGAAAGCTTTCTTGGAATTTGAAGAAGATGGACGAATGAAGCCTTCAGCTTTCTATGACCGGATTGTGGATGTCATGGAAGAGTTATTTAAGTTCACTCTACTGACTCGTGGTCAAAGCAAATACCTGACTGATCGTTATTCTGAACGCAAGGAATCGGCTGAAGAGTTGTCCAAGCGTGTAAATCAGCGCAGTTTATAAATGCTGGATGGTATTAAATACTGCGCCTCATTGCCAGGTCAGTAACACTTTTATGCTGTACCGATGAAGTGCTGTTAAAGGTACAATGAATATTGTAAAAACCCAGTCTTCATGATTGGGTTTTTACATTAAAGAAGTCAGAGATAAATAAGGAAAAGGTGAAGGCTTTGAACCAGAAACGGCACTGTTGCAAATAGGCTGACATGATAAGCTAAATATCTTATTTATTTCGAGATACAGCAGATGAATCCCTTCCACGGTCGGCACTTTCAAGGTGAAATCATTCTTTGGGCTGTTCGTTGGTATTGTAAATATGGCATCAGCTATCGTGAACTTCAGGAAATGCTCGCTGAACGTGGAGTGAATGTTGATCACACCACAATTTATCGCTGGGTTCAGCGTTATGCTCCAGAAATGGAAAAACGTTTACGTTGGTATTGGCGTAATCCTACAGATCGACATTTATGGCATCTGGATGAAACTTACGTAAAAGTGAATGGCAAATGGGCATATCTATACCGTGCAGTTGACCAACGTGGCCATACTCTTGATTTCTATCTTTCTGCTAGACGAAATACCCATTCAGCTTATTGTTTTCTTGGTAAAATTTTGAATCATGTCAAAAAATGGCAGATTCCACGAGTCATAAACACTGATAAGGCTCATACCTATGGCCGTGCTTTGTCGCGACTAAAACAGGAAGGAAAGTGTCCTGAAGACCTGGACCATCGACAGATTAAATACAAGAATAACGTGATTGAATGTGATCATGGCAAGCTCAAACGGATCATCAAGGCTACGTTGGGATTCAAGTCTATGAAAACGGCTTATGCCACAATTAAAGGAATTGAGGTTATGCGTGCTCTACGCAAAGGACAAGCTTCATTATTTTATAACGGTAATATTCTAGGAGAAGTTTGGCTAGTAAATAGAGTTTTCGGTCTCTAAGCTTTTTTGAAGGGAAAATCATCGACTCAGATCCCTATTTGCAACAGTGCCGTTGTTAGTGGTTTGACCCACTAACAACTAACACGTTGGCTATTCATTGAGTAAATCCTAAACTCAACTAATTCTTTTATTTATCAGACAACCATTTTTCGACATTCGACGGCACATTCACGGCAAGCATCAGCACATTGCTGGCAGTGTTGATGCTCATGTTGGCTACATTCATCTGCACAGTATTCACAAGCCTTGGCACAAAGCTCACAAATTTCTTTCATAAAAGGAGATTCATTTTGCTGCATACGAGCACAGAGCTGACAAATATCTGCACAATCTAGACAACGCTGAATACATTCTCGCATCATCTCCAGATTTTCTTCTTTTAGACAGGCATTTGCACAACTGGCACAGGTAAGGTAACAGCTCATACATGCCTTTGCGCAATCTGAAAATTGGATATCGTTCATCATACTTACCTAAAGTCACTTGATTTAGGAATAAGCTAATCAAAAAAAAAGATATACACTAGGACGATTAGGTAAGGGAAAGTAAAATAGTCATAGATTTTGTTAAATGGTTTTAGATGCTGGCTTTGAGTGATTTAGCTGCTCATGTATTCAGGCACTGTTGCAAATAGGCTGACATGATAAGCTAAATATCTTATTTATTTCGAGATACAGCAGATGAATCCCTTCCATGGTCGGCACTTTCAAGGTGAAATCATTCTTTGGGCTGTTCGTTGGTATTGTAAATATGGCATCAGCTATCGTGAACTTCAAGAAATGCTCACTGAACGGGGTGTGAATGTTGACCACACCACAATTTATCGTTGGGTTCAGCGTTATGCTCCAGAAATGGAAAAACGCTTACGCTGGTATTGGCGTAATCCTACAGATTTACATTCATGGCATATGGATGAGACTTATATCAAAGTGAAGGGGCGATGGACTTACCTGTATCGTGCAGTTGATCAACGTGGTCATACGATTGACTTTTACCTTTCCGCTAGACGGAACAGTAAATCAGCCTATTGTTTTTTAGGAAAAATCTTCAATACGGTGAAAAAATGGAAAATTCCACGGGTCATCAATACAGATAAAG
>NZ_DDLD01000111.1:0-11421 GCF_002339435.1 Acinetobacter sp. UBA2581
CATTTTAATTGGTGAATAACAGCGTTATAATTCCGCTTACAAATCAAAGCTGTAGTTCCTTTTTTGCCCAACCTCCCCAAGGTGGGCTTTTTTTTATGATTTTTCACGTTCCACGCTTATTATTTAATCAAAGTTTCACGACTTTATTCATATGAGTTAAACAATCGTGGTTAATCATAGGGTCTAAAAAAACGGCTCCAAAAGCCTCTTTTCTCAGGCACTGGTTCAATGTGTTTAGGCACCAGAATGCGCTTATTTTCTTTTTGATCTGGAGTAGTCAATCCGTCATGTTTGTCGTTATCTACATTCAATGTAGGTTCTACTTGAGATGAACTAGATTGCACTGAAGATTGATCTGAAGTTGGTGTGGAATGAACCTGAGTTGGCCTCATTTCAATTAGGGTAAGTAATGTATCAATACGAGAATTTGCTTTAGCTTCGCGATCTTCTGCTCTTTCTAACTGTTTCTTTAGAAAATCGATCTGATTCTTTAGTTCAATAACTGTATTGTCGGTGTATTCAGGTGTATTTATAGTTTGTGTTGGAGACGTATCAGTGTGTTTTGAGTGTTTTCCACTAAAAGGTTCACCATAAACGCGGAGTAACTCAGAGAAGTCGATAGAGCCATCATGATCACGACTTAATACCCCATTTTTTATATCTTTATAAAGTGTAGCACGAGATTTTTTATACAGTGTAGCTGCATCACTAACACTGTATTTTGTACTTGTTTTCATGGTGTATTACTGTGTATTTACGATACGTATTGGAGAATACAATAAGTGTATTCTCCAATACACTCAAGGTTTGAAGCCTAAGTTTCTTAGATTTGGTAAAAATTGCTTTTGTTGTATTGGATCTCTGAGCATTTCTTTGATTTTGACAGCGAGAGATTCATAACTTTCACCTCCTACAGCTAAATTAGAAAATTCAGGTAATCGAGACAGCTGGTTACCAAACATGTAAGCTTGCTGTAAAATTTTTATCAAGAGTTTTTTGTTATGAAAAAATTATAACTATTAATAAGAAATAGTAAAATAAGCTATTGTTTATTAAAAAAAACATAATTTTTTATTGAGAATTTAAGTTACTAGAATATAAATTGATGTTTTTGATCTTCTGTACAATCCTCAATAAAGTTTGCAATTTCTTGCACGCTCCAATATTCTGTAGAACGCTGGTTATTCGCTTTAAATAAACATTTGATGATTGGATGTTTTTCAAAATCAGTTAGTGCTACTTCAAAATTGTCACGCTGCATTGAAGGTGACATTTCTTCTGCAACATGACTTTATGCTGAATGATATTTAATAATAGCAAACTAAGCATAATAGGCACAAAAAACTGTTAAAGCGGTTTTAATACTTCTGTAGTAATTTTCAGGTTTCCACGCCTGATTACAGATTTTGCTGTAACCTAATTATCAAATGGGTATCTTTTTCTTTGAGCAAACCAAATTAGAATCTTTTATTGCTTTGTAAATGAAAAATATAAATAAATAACGTATGGATCAAATTGAAAGCGAAGAAAAAAATCAAATTTGCGGATTTTCAGCGCTTTTAATCACTTATTAAGCTTAGGCTATTTCCCCTAAGGAATCATGTTACATAGCTTCCAGCAGCAGACAAAACACAATAGATAATGCGATGTTTTTTGGTTCTGTTGATCCATAAAAAATACTTAAGTCTCTATTATTAAGCTATAAATGAGCAGCAAGAAATTTTCCTAGTCAGGTAAATGATATTCATGCACGCGTAGCTATCTCGAACGAATTCACAGAATTTGGCTGCACTTACATCCAAGTTGTCACTTGAAATTAGCTCAATTAAGGTAGCGCTGTCTTTCAAACCTTTGTGTAACAAAGCGTGCGTAAGTCATATATACTTAGATTCTGATATGATCTCCAATCGCTAAATATCGTACACTCAACCACGTAAGTACCCATCGCACGGCGCTTAATGACGCTTGTTGAGACATTATTCTAAAATAATCATATTTATTATGTTTCATCACTACCGGAAAAAACTGATGTTCTATAAGAAGTGAAAGCATAGGTTTATCTTCTGCGGTAAAATGCATCAATACTTTTGTTACATTACTTTCATACAACCATTTTTTTATTAACCAATTATAAGTGTCTGATTGGTTTCGTTCTAAATAATCAAATCGCTTTAAAATCTCTTGTGCGGAATTAAAATCTACAGCCCTTAGTAATTCAGGCAAACGTGCTAATTTCCCTTGTGTCAATAATGGATGTCTTCCTATATTTGAACCACGTTTACCTGAAGGAATGTTTGACATCGTAATTAAAGCTCTCTTCCAGGACTCAATATCTAATTGTGGCTGCCCCTGTCCAGAAATAAGATACCGCTCAATATCTTCAATCTTTTGAAACAGGTCGTGTTTAATTACTTTACCCGTCGAATTCCCTATTTTTTGAGCATAGATTACCCACCTCTGACTTTCTATTTTTTTGAGCACATATTTTTCGATGGTATCTCTCAACTCATAGTTTAGATTACCATTCTGTTGGTTAATCGCTTGGAAATGCCTGAATAAATTACTCCGACTCATGACTCGGTTAAAAAATGCAGTATGTAAATTGGGTTGCTGTTGTTGCATGCTATAGGCATAAGTAGCTAGAAATAAGATATGAATATAATGCTTTAATGTTGTCGATTCATGTAAATGTCCAAGCACTCGACTAATCGCCTTAATCCCTTGCCCAACCTGTCCTTCATTGCCTACTAGCGTATTAAATTGCTCATTCGATGGCATCCAAGTTTGTAGCCATGGAAGTTCTATCGTCAGCACTTTAAAATCCACCACTGTTTGCAAACACTTTAAAGTATATGCACTTGCAAACGTATGTCTTAAATGATGTAAGCTGAGATCAACATCTCCAGTGACTTTCTTTAATATTTGAGATATTTGATCAAAAAAAGGCCTATGCCCACTATTCTCATCAGACATTAATATTGAATCTTTTTTATTCTTATAAATATTATCTAATCCCTTTTGAATCGTCTGACTTAATAAATTCATCGGAACAACACGTTCTGATCCAAGTGTTTTTAACTGATGCTCACCATAAGGACGAATTCGGAGCATATCTTCATCAATATCTAAGGGCCGTAAATGAAGTGTCTCTGAACGGCGTACACCCATCGCCGCAGATAAACGAAAATGACGCTGAATCTCTAGACGTAAAGCAGCATCATTCACCCCAGATTCTACAGATTGTAATATTTGAACGATCTGCTGCACTTCATTTTTTGAAAAAACTTTAGCACTTGCTTGATGCGCTGTACACTTGTGTAACTTTATACGATCATTATTTAACTGAATTAAAAAATCTCTAAAGCGATTCCACGCTGCGAGATGCTTGCGGTGTGGAAAATGCTCTTGCGTCAACTCCATCCATTTTTGAAATACATCTTCATCAATCTGGCTATCTTTTGTTAAATCTTCTGAAAACCCCAATATACCTGCACTGACAATGGCCAAATGTAGATGAATCATATTTCGATTCTGTAGACTTAACTCTTCTGCATCACAGCGTAAAATCAACCATTGCACAAAGCACGTTAATAAATTGACTGAGTAGTGATTCGTTTTATTATTGGCAAGCTGTTTAAGCCAAATGCTTGACCTAGACTCACCTTTTAGTTGCTGAATCATCACTAAAATATCAGACAAATGTAGTTGCTCATCGCCTATTTCTATTTCACTTTCAGGCTCAGTGCTATCTAAACCTATGGTTAATTTTTCATATTCGGATAATCGTAATAATTCATTTATTGAAAGATCTTCAGTCAGGACTTGGCCTGATATATAACCTGCAATCAACGGAGTGCTATTTAACATCACCTTTTGCTGTAAAGCTTTCAACCATTGAGCTAACGATAGAGTTGACTTAAGTCCTATTTGTTTTAAATATGTATTAAAACACTTTTGCCAAGCCTTTCTTTGTTGATCTTTTGACTGTGCTAAAATAATTTTTAATCGGGGCTGTAGATACTGTCGGTCTACTAAAATTAAAGTCGAGACATAAGGACTTAACAGTACTGTACGGCGTATCTTCGTCACAGATCTATCATTATTCACTGCCAGCTCAATAAGCCGACTATATCCCATAGCGACTATAGGCTGATCAGAAGCAATAAACTCTAACATTGCTTGTAAATGGCTTACTCTGCACAATTGTGAATACATCGAGAGTACAACCAGCAAACGTCCTATTTCAACATCAAAATTTTGATGTTCAGGTAAATGTTCTAAATCCCTCTTAATAACATCAAGTAAGTTTTGTTCTATATAACACCATGTACTAAAACTATTTTCAGATGTCAGCCATGTACGATGCGCCTTTTGAGGTAGCTGAACGAATAAAGGAATTTTCGCTTCATCGCGAATATAAGCACAATATGCTTTAATCGCTTGAGGCAAATCAATATTTTTATTTTTAGCTAAATTTGAGGCTAATAGATGTCCAAGCTCTAAAGCTACTTGTGGCTCAGGATTTTCCTCAAAAATCAGCGGATAATAGGACTTATAGTCTGGGTTTTTGAGCCATTCTTTTACATCATTTTCAGAAAACTCTATTCTAGGCTTTGTCTCTACCTGTACTGTTTTAGTCTCTTGAGTTAAAACAAATGTTGGAATATCCTTGATTTTTAAAAAATCAAAATCTTCAAGACACTCGAAACCTAATTGTTTTTGCAAGTTTTCTTGTACATCAAGCCATTGTTTTTTAAAGGCTGATACAGGAAATACGGATAACATATCCCATGGATGGCGACCCCTTACCCAGTGCCCAAGTCCAGCGTCCTTGAACCGTCCAGGTAACTGATTATAATCAGAGCGAACCAACTTCCGTGCCCAATTTCTAACTAAACCTTCAATCTGATGAGGAGCACAAAGTTGCACAGCATAAGATGATAAATCAACACGTAGTTCAACTTGCTCCCCTAGCATTCCCATCAAACCACGTAAACCTTGAATCTGTTTGATCAACGCTTGCGTCAATGGCACATAACGATCGGTTGATTCATCTTGATGATGTTTATCTTGAATCAATACCCAGCCTTGCTGACTGATCCACTTTGGAAAGGGCTGCTTAATTCCTCGTCCTGCAGTTGCAAGATTCATCCATAATGCTGTATACAATGTTAAGTTATCAAAGAGCGTCTGCCAATCTTTCTGTTCGGCAGCATGATTTATTCTCTTTTTTATTCGTGTAATTTCATTTTGTATTTCAATAATCTTTATTCCAATTGGGCTACCCACCCGCTTATTGGAAGAGTATATATATTCAGGAATATTAATTTTTATCGTTCTTAAACAAGCAGCCCAGAGTTGCTCAAGTTGCCTCTGTTCAAAAGAGGCATAATGAATCAAGTTATCATAATTTCGACCTGATGCATTAGTCACTGCTTTAACGACAGCTAAATCACCTTGGCTATGATCATATAACAAACGTGGAAGAATATCTCGAATGCTTTTGAGGCTGATTTCTAGCTCTTTAGGTACACGGTTAATCAGTTCACTCACGTCACGTTCAACTGCCATATGATGTCTTGTAATCCCAAGATTTTTGACTTGACTCACTAAATCATTGAGTTCAATCGGTAAAACCAAATGTAATTCATTGGTCCATGGCACATGAAATTTAGAATCTTCTGGTTTTTTTTTGAGTGTCGGTGTCCCTGCAAACACACTTAATACATATGCAGATAAAGTATGATCATACTGAATAGCAATATTATTCTGATCTGCATTTTGACTAAAACGAGGCGCTGTTAATTCACTCACCGAACGTCCTGTGAGTAAACTTAATATTAAAGCTAATTTTGCGCGTAAAATTAAGCTGGTATCAGTATGAGATGGTTGACAGAGCCTAAACACTTCTTGAATCGAATTTAATGACAATCGCCATTTGGTCCAAACTAAACCAACATTTGCAGCTTCAACATGCTGAGAAGTAGACTTAGATGCATAAAACCCTCGAATTAAATCGGATTGTTCTGCCAAAAAAAATGTAAACAATGGCTCCAATGGTGGTTCATCTTCTTCAATCTCATCATCCTCAAATACTTCAGATACTAGACCACGATGAATTTCATCTACATCCTCTAAAGGTTGAATAGCAATACTTAATGAGCCGTATCGTTGCAAGATCAGTTTTCTATGCTTTAAACCTATACGGTGTAAAAATTCTCGACGTTTTTTGTTATTTTTTTGCCGATTATTTTGCCAGATTTGTGATAAAAATAGCTTTAATGCATAATAAATTTTATTTAATTGTTCATCTTTATTATGAACAGACATTAACTGAATCAGTTGTTTCGGCGAATTTTGAAGCAGTGATGCTTTTACATCTTCTAAATTCTGTGTATTACCAGCATCACCTAATAGCCTAATCGCTAAAAAGGCATTGTACACACGAGATCCTTTTTGATCTTTCAGCTTTATGCTTCCATCACTCGTTAAATAACTACTATAAAGCTCTAGAGTATGTACTTTTTTTTGAAAGTTAAATATTTGCTCTAAAAACCAAATAATTACTTTATCAAAACTCTCATTATTTCGACTTCGTCCTGCTTGAATCAATAGCAAATCACAAATTCCACTGTCTCCAGTGTATGGACGTAGTGGCGTGGGTGTATGTCTGTTTCTATCTATTGTTTCTGAGAAAAAATGTGAGTATTGATCAGAATACTGTAATGTACTAATGATCTTTAAAGTATTAAGCTCATCACGAAATTCTGGTAATTCATCATCACCAACCAATGTGAAAATTCGCTGACAAATGACAACAATACCAGCTAAGCTATAATGTACACGTAACAAAAATAATGCTTGGATAAGTACTTGTTCTTCTATGCTCGCATTCTGATTCATCCATTCTAGAAGCTGCTTAAAATAAATATTCATGGCCTCCTCCTAAGACGATAGATCCATGCTTTCTTAAAGTCTGTTAAAGCTAAAGCAACTTCTGCCGTTGGTGCCACACGAACAATTTGCTGCTGATGTTTTTGATAAAGTTCCTCTAATCGAGGTAAAAATACAAAAAAGTCAGCTATGTGAAAATAGGGTTGCACAGACTTGCAAAGCTCCTTTACTTTAATTTTTTCTAATAGCAAAAGCTTCTGGGCGATATAACCGGCTAAAACATTTTCGATTAAAAAAATACCACTAACTACCGGTGGTGCCCAATCTACCAATTTTTTAACAAAGGAAATCGGCAGCTGTTTAAAAAAATGCTGTGTATTTAAAAATAAAATCATTTCTTCTAAATCTAAATGCTTTAGTCGAAGTTGGTCTGCAATCACCATCTTATCCTGTGCTTTATCCGCTTTCCCCCAATGTCTTTTTTTCACACTGTTCTCTATAGTTTTTACATTACTTAAATCCCTAGCGACAGCACGCAGTAATTTGCGATATGTCGCGAGCAGTAGTAATGCTTGATTTTTAATCACCTCTGAAAACCCGCTCGTTTCCTCATCAAGTAACAGCATTTTCAAAACTAAAACAGGGCATGGTTTTTTAAACCTGCCTTCAGAAATTGTTAATGCGTCAATGAGCAATGGAGTCATCATTTTTTTCTGCACCGGTAAATTATTTTTAGCGTTACAATAATAGAATATTATAGTCCCAAAATTAACAAAATTAATTCAAGTAGATTTTATATTTAATAAAAAAGTATTTGATTTATATGATTTATATGATTTATTTACTAACTTTATTTTTATACTAAATCAAACCAAATGGCAATATTTCCGCGACTCATGAGTGCTCGGTTATATGCGGGCCAATTGGTTGTGCGGTAGATTTTGTGTGTAGGCTTCTTCATTTGAAAATTATATCGCTGAAAAAGCCTTTACAGATAGGTTTGTGCAACAAAGCCCTTAGTTGAAAAAACTTTTAGATTTCATGCTCACACACCACCTAAAACGAAAAATATCTAATTGATTTTACAGGCTTTTAATTTAAGGTTTTATTCTACCCACTCGCAATATCAACGTTTAGTATCACGACTCACTAACTCATTAACTAAATATGGAGCAGTACGGCTATCTTGATTTTCTGTTATTTGTTTTGGTGTTCCTGCCACAACAATATTCCCACCAGCATTTCCAGCACCTGGTCCCACATCAATCACCCAATCTGCTTGTGCAACGGCACGCATATCATGCTCAATCATAACCACGGTATTACCCGCATCGACTAATCGCTGCAATTGAACTAACAATCGATCTACATCTGATGGATGCAAACCTGTAGTTGGCTCATCAAGTATATACAGTGTATTTCCACGCTGATTGCGTTGCAGCTCGGTCGCCAATTTAATACGTTGCGCTTCTCCACCAGATAGTTCAGTCGCTGGTTGCCCTAAACGTAAATAACCAAGGCCAATTTCCTTTAATAATTGTAGTGAACGAGCAATCGAGACCTCTCCATCAAAAAAATCACGTGCTTCATTGACGGTCATTCCTAATACTTCAGCAATATTACGTCCATTCCAGCGAATTTTCAGAGTGTCATCATTATATCGAGCACCATGACATGTCGGACAAGGGGCATATACACTTGGCATAAACAATAATTCTACACTGACAAAGCCTTCACCTTCACAAGTTTCACATCGCCCTTTAGCCACATTAAACGAAAAACGTCCAGCATCATAATGAGCTTGGCGAGCTTCAGGAGTCCCAGCAAATAACTTTCTAACATGATCAAATAAACCCGTATAAGTTGCCAGATTAGAACGTGGAGTACGGCCAATTGGTTTTTGATCAACCTGTACCAGACGCTGTATAGCCTCCACATCACCAGCCAGAGAACCCTGTGTAACCTCGGTAACCAACATTCCTTCATTTAAAGGATTATTTTCATTATTGTTTTCAGTTTCAGATTCATTGCCTAAATATGAAAGTACTAACTCGGGTAAAGCTTGAGAAATGAGACTAGATTTACCTGAACCTGAAATACCTGTAACTGCTGTAAGTACACCAAGAGGTATACGAGCATCAATATTATGCAGGTTATGTCGGTAAATATTGTTAAGTTCAAGCCAACCAGAGGGTGTACGTCCATAACTTTGAGTAACTGGGATTTTATTAAATAAATAACTTGCAGTACGTGAAGCTGAAATCTCACTTAAACCCTGAGGTACTCCACTATATAAAATATTACCACCTTGCTCTCCTGCATCTGGTCCAACATCCACTAACCATTGAGCACGACGCATGAGCTCTAAATCATGCTCTACAACAAATACGGAGTTTCCAGCGTCTCTTAATTTATCGAGAGAATCATATAATGACTGACTATCTGAAGGATGTAATCCAGCAGACGGTTCATCCAGTACATAAACTACACCAAATAGCATAGAACTTAATTGTGTTGCTAAACGCAAACGTTGTAACTCTCCCGCTGAAAGAGTCGGTGTGGCTCTATCTAATGTTAGATAACCAAGACCTAACTGGCGTAATTGATTTAAACGCCTCACCACACCATTTGCTAAACGCTGGGCAGCAATTTTCTTTTCATCTGAAAGTGCTGACGTACGTCTTACATCTGGAGATACAGAATGCACTGCTCTACCTGTTGTTGCTCGTTCAGATCTATCAAGTTGGGTTACTTTATTATTAGTCTTTTCTCCAGCATCATGAGCGTCGAAATTGCCAAGAACAATGGGCTCAAGCAGGCAAGTTAACTTATCCAAAGAAAGTTGCATAAACTCACCAATATCTACTCCAGCAAAGGTAATAGATAAGGCTTCTGGTTTAAGGCGTTTACCATGACAGGAAGGGCATATTTTTCCTTCCATAAAACGTGAAACACGTTTTTTCATCAACGTACTTTGGGTATTAGCAAAAGTATGAAGGACATAGCGACGAGCACCAGTGAAAGTGCCCATATAGCTGGGTTCTAGTTTACGTTTAAGTGCAGATTGAGTCTCAGCGGGGCTTAAACCAGCATAGACAGGAACTGTTGGGGTTTCTTCAGTAAATAAAATCCAGTCTCTATCCGATTGCGGTAAATCTTTCCATGGTCGATCAACATCATACCCTAGGGTTACTAGGATATCGCGTAAGTTTTGCCCGTGCCAAGCAGGTGGCCATGATGCGATAGCTCTCTCACGAATACTGAGTGTTGGGTCAGGAACCATTGTCGATTCTGTAACTTCATAAATGTGACCTAAACCATGACAGGTAGGACAAGCACCTTGAGGAGTGTTCGGTGAAAAGTCCTCGGCATATAACATTGGCTGATCGGCAGGATATGCACCAGCACGCGAATAAATCATTCGCACGAGATTTGATAAAGTTGTTACACTTCCAACAGAAGAACGGGTATTACTTGCACCACGTTGTTGTTGCAATGCTACTGCTGGTGGTAGACCATCAATAGCATCAACATCTGGTACTCCGGCCTGATCTATTAAGCGTCTTGCATAAGGTGCAACAGATTCGAAATATCTTCTTTGTGCTTCAGCAAAAATAGTTCCAAAAGCAAGTGATGATTTTCCTGAACCCGATACACCTGAGAAAACAACAAGTGCATTTCTTGGGATAGAAACATCTACATCCTTAAGGTTATGCTCACGTGCACCTCGAACTTCAATACAATTATTAGATAAAGTAATGTTATTGTGTTCACCAAAAGAATGTATTTTCATGTTTCTACGAGCCTGTAAATTATTTTGTGTAAGTCTCATTTTTTATAAATGATCTTTTAAGCGATCATCGAACTGAATCGTAAACCAATTCATTGCTAAACGCCAATTTTGAATTGGCATGGTCCATTTTTTAGCAGCATTTGAAGTTGCTAAATAAATGACCTTTTTCACTGAATCATCAGAAGAGAAGATCTTTCTTTTTTTAGTTGAATGGCGGATCACGCTATTCAATGATTCAATTGCATTTGTTGTATAAATCGCATGACGTATTTCAGCAGGATAGCTAAAGATCGTTCGGATATTTTCCCAATTTGCCCGCCAGGATTCTCCAATTTTTGGATACTGGTGATTCCATTGATCGCAGAAGATATCTTGGGACTTTAAAGCATTTTCCTCTGTACTTGCCTGATAGATCGCCTTCAATCCTGCTGTTACAACTTTGTAGTCCTTCCAGCTCACAAATCTCAGGCTATTGCGTACAACATGTACGATACACAGCTGGATATCAGTATGAGGGTAGACAGAGGCTATCGCATCAGGAAAGCCTTTTAGTCCTGAGAAGCGCTGCTTCGCAAGGCAGGCTACAAGAATATCTTGCACTCCTCGATTTTTAAGCTCTGTCATGACTGATAGTCAGAATTTGGAAGCTTCTGTTTGAGCAAGCCACATGCCAAGAAGTTCTTTTTGGCCATCCAGGTTAATGCCTAATACTAAATAACCTGAGTTCGACATAA
>NZ_DDLD01000065.1:0-29660 GCF_002339435.1 Acinetobacter sp. UBA2581
CGCCAGCTCATTATTCCAAAAAGCCCTCTGCTCACGCAGGGGGCTTTTTTTTATGAGTGGGATTTAAAAAATTAAGTCAAATTATATTAATTTACAAATTGGTTAATTACTGTTTAATAAAAATAAGTGATTAATAATGCTTATAAAATTATATAAAAATGACGTTAAGGTTCATGAAATCATTATAGTTTTGTGTGTTTTTTTATCAAACTATGTTATAAAAGTTAAAACGGCATGAAAATTGCTTATAAAACGAGATTTTTATTAGGGGGTCATATGAAACTATCAGTGGGATTACGAATTGCCAACTCGCTGTCATTAACTCCACAGTTACAACAAGCAATCCGCTTATTACAATTATCCAGTCTGGAACTAGAGCAAGAAATCCAGCTACAACTTGATAGTAATCCTTTGTTAGAAAAAGTTGAAGAGCAAATCAGTGTTGAAAGTCTTTCTACTGTTGATGCGGGTCAAAAGGATTTAACTAATGAACTTAATGCAGACCATCTTCCGGACGATCTCCCTGTAGATACCGACTGGGATGATGTCTATACTCATCAACCTACAAGTCTGGGTGCAGCAGAGTTCGAAGAGCGGGAAGACAATCGTCAAAGCCAGCAAAGCCTACAAGAATATATGCTCGAGCAGATTAATCTGCTGCACTTTTCTCGCATTGATCAGCTGATTGCCTACTGCATTATTGATTCTCTAGATGAAAAGGGTTTTCTGGATGCAGAAATTTCTGAGATTACTGCATCAGTACAGCATCTTTTATCTTCCATGGATTATGAGGAAGAAATCGAAGAGGATGAAGTACTCGTTGTTCTCAAGCATGTTCAGCGTCTTGATCCGATTGGAGTGGGTTCTAGAAATCTCGCTGAGTGTTTATTGATTCAGCTAGATAGCCTACCAGTTAATACCCCTTGTCGTAATGATGCGGTCAAATTGCTGCAACATTATGAGTTGCTGATTACCAATGAATTACCAAAACTCATTAAACAAACTGGCTTAAATCAGGAACAATTGCGCTGTGCCGTTGATTTACTGAAAACTCTTAAGCCATATCCGGGACTGGAGTTTGAAAGTAAGGAATCTGATTATCAGATCCCAGATGTCGTGGTAATGAAAAAGAATGACTGCTGGCAGGTGATGTTGAATCCTGATGTGATGCCAAAGTTAAGACTAAATTCTTTTTATACCAATATGATTCGTCGTGCTGATCAAAGTGAAGATAATCAATACCTGCGTAATCAGATGCTGGAAGCGAAAAACTTTATTAAAAGTATTGATGAACGACATAAAACTTTATTGAAAGTAGCGACCTGTATTGTTGAACATCAGAAAAGCTTTTTAGAGATTGGTCCTGAAGGTATGAAACCTCTGGTTTTACGGGATATTGCTGAAGAAGTGGAACTACATGAATCAACTGTATCCCGTGTAACAACTAACAAATATATGCTGACCCCACGTGGTTTATTCGAACTGAAATACTTCTTCTCGAGTCATGTGGGAACAACTTCTGGGGGAGAGGCTTCATCTACTGCAATCCGTGCTAAAATTAAGAAAATGATTGCTGAAGAAAATGCACGTAAGCCTTTATCTGACAATGCAATTGCCAATCTTTTGAAAGAAGAGGGGATTGATGTAGCACGACGTACGGTCGCGAAATATCGTGAATCGTTACATATTCCTTCCTCTTCTGAGCGAAAAGTCTTGATCTAGTTTTTGAAATTTGATTATTCTAGAGATTCATTATGACATTGTAATGAATCTTTTTTTCTTTTGAGAAATAGTAAAAATGATCTGAATAAATGCTTTAAATCACGATTTTGCTTGAGCAAGTTATTGTATTCTTTTCATTTTTAACTGTGACTCTTCTGATCCTAATGAAGGTGAGGGATAGAACTATGCAAATAACAATTCGTGGACATCATTTATCAATTACGCCAGCGATTGAAGAAACTATAAAAACGAAATTTTCACAGATGACCAAACATCTGGATCAGGTGAACAGCATGCAGGTTAAGCTTTCCAAAGATCATCAGATTGATAAGCGCTCAAAAAGAGGCAGTAGTAACCATATCGCAGAAGCGATTGTCCGTTTACCGGGTATTGAGTTTTTTGCCCATGCCAATGCTGATGACATGTATACCTCGATTAAAATTTTGACGGAAAAATTAAAAAAACAGATTGACCGATATCGCGAAATGCAGCTGGATCATCAGAGTTTAGCCATTTAAGCGACCAAATGGGGAAAAAGAGGTTTTTAAAAGCCTCTTTTTTTATATATATAATGTATGTGACTAATGAATTATTTTTTACATTTATAGTAAAATGACTCGTTTTACACCCTTAGTCCTATAAGAGGTCTTGTGATGAATAATGAACAGCTCGCTGAAATTTTAAAAGCCGCTTTTCCTGAGGCGGATGTTGCTGTGAGTGGTCAGGGCGGAAAATTCGATCTCCGTATTGTGGATGATCAGTTTGAAGGTAAACGTCCGGTTGCACGTCAACAAGCTGTTTATGCTCCTCTCAATTCCCATATTGCCAGTGGTGCAGTGCATGCTGTGACCATTCGTGCATTGACCAAAGAAGAATGGCGTAAAGCAAGCTTATTTGGAGCTTAATCAATTAATGGATAAATTCTTAATTCAGGGCGGTATTAAGCTCGACGGTGAAGTGCGTATTTCTGGTGCAAAAAATGCAGCGCTTCCATTATTAGCAGCAATGATTCTTGCTGATACGCCAATCACACTTAGAAATGTTCCAAATCTAAAAGATGTAAATACCTTGGTGAAGCTGATTGCAGGTCTTGGGATCACGATTAGCTATGAAGGCGATACAGTTATTGCAGATACCTCTACCTTAGATAACCAGTTTGCCCCTTATGAACTCGTAAAGACCATGCGTGCTTCTATTTTGGTGCTTGGTCCTCTCTTGGCGCGCTACGGTAGTGCAAAAGTATCTTTACCAGGTGGATGTGCGATTGGTTCCCGTCCAGTCGATCAGCATTTGAAAGCACTAGAAGCTTTGGGTGCCGAGATTGAGGTTGAGGCCGGCTATGTCCATGCCAAAGTCGATGGTCGTCTGAAAGGCGGTGAAGTCGTATTTGATATGGTGACTGTGGGTGGTACTGAAAATATTCTGATGGCTGCAGTATTGGCGGATGGTGTGACTATGATTCGCAATGCGGCGCGCGAACCTGAAATTACCGATCTTGCTCAAATGCTGATCAAGATGGGTGCGAAAATTGAAGGTCTGGATACCGATACCCTAGTGGTTACCGGTGTAGAAAGCCTGCATGGCTGTGAATATGCAGTGGTTGCCGACCGTATTGAAACCGGTTCTTATCTGGCTGCTGCAGCTATTACGGGTGGTCGTGTTAAAACCACACATACAGATCCGGCTTTAATGGAAGCTGTACTGGATAAGTTTGAGGAAATGGGTGCAGAAGTCACTCGTGGGGATGACTGGATTGAACTGGATATGATGGGCAAACGTCCGAAGGCGGTGAGCTTCCGTACCTTGCCACATCCAGATTTCCCAACAGATATGCAAGCCCAGTTAATGGCAGTCAATGCCATTGGCCGTGGATTTGCCACAATTTCTGAAACGATTTTTGAAAACCGTTTTATGCATGTTCCTGAATTGGCCCGTATGGGAGCCAATATTCAGGTCGAAGGTAATGATGCTGTCGTAACGGGTGTAGAAAAACTTTCTGCAGCGCCTGTGATGGCAACAGATTTACGTGCTTCATTCTCTTTAGTTCTTGCAGCACTTGCAGCCGAAGGAGAAACATTGATTGACCGTATTTATCATATTGACCGCGGTTATGAAGATGTCGAAGCAAAGTTACAAGGTTTAGGTGCCCAAATTAAGCGAGTAAGTTAATGAGTGATATGAGAAACGATGATCCAAACTTTGACGTAATGGGCAATTTTGATCATGGTTTAACGTTAGCATTAAGCAAGGGCCGTATCTTAAAAGAAACTTTACCTCTGCTTGAAACAGCAGGGATTAACCTGCTGGAAGATCCGGATAAATCACGTAAGCTGATTTTTCCAACCACGCATAAACAGGTGCGTATCCTGATTTTACGTGCTTCTGATGTGCCGACTTATGTTGAAAATGGCGCGGCAGATATCGGTGTTGCAGGTAAAGATGTGTTGATGGAACATGGCGCGCAAAATGTCTATGAACCATTAGATCTGAAAATTGCCAACTGTAAATTGATGACAGCAGGTAAAGTCGGCATGGAGCGTCCGAAAGGCCGTTTAAAAATTGCGACTAAATACGTGAATCTGACCCGTCAATACTACGCGAGCCTCGGTGAACAGGTTGATGTGATCAAGCTTTATGGTTCAATGGAACTTGCACCACTGGTGGGTTTAGGTGATTACATTGTTGATGTGGTTGATACAGGCAATACACTGCGTGCCAATGGTCTTGAACCACTTGAAGAAATTTGCAAAGTCTCTTCACGTCTGATTGTGAACAAAGCCAGCTTTAAACGTAAGCAGGCATTGCTGAATCCGATTCTTGCTCAGCTTGAGCAAGCAGTTGAAGCACGAGAACAGGCGAAAAAAGCTTAAATTTAAGCTTTATCAAAGACCGTCCACTTTGGGCGGTTTTTTTATTGCTGATTATAAATATAAGAAGTTCAATGCTTTCATCAATTTTATCAAAAGCTATTTCCAATAAAACTCATAGCACAAGTCTGTTCTAGCTACCGACAAAGTCTTTGAAAACAGGTAAACTAAAGCCTTCGAATTCAAACCTTATAGGTAAATTGATGCGACGTTTATCGACACAAGATCAAAACTTCAAGCAGGCATTTGCTGACTTGTTGGCTTTTGAAACCGTGAATGATCCTGAACTTTTAAAAACTGTAGACCAAATTATTGCTGACGTACGTCAGCATGGTGATGCTCATGTTCTTAAATTGACTCAGCAGTTCGATCGACATCCAGCGCATCAATTTTCAGGTTTAGAACTGACTCAAGAGCAACTTAAAGCAGCCTTTGAAGGCTTGACGACGGAAGTGCGTGAAGCTTTAGAATTGGCTGCAAACCGCATTCGTGAATTCCATCAGGCACAAAAACAGGATGGTTGGACGTATGTCGACGCTCTAGGTAATACCTTGGGTCAGAAAGTGACGCCATTGGATCGCGTAGGGATCTATGTACCAGGTGGCTTAGCATCTTATCCATCTTCGGTGTTAATGAATGCTGTTCCTGCACATGTGGCAGGTGTAGGTGAAATTGTTATGGTGGTGCCTGCTCCAAATGGTGAACTGAACCCATTAGTCTTGGCTGCTGCCTATCTGGCTGGCGTACACCGTATATTTACCATTGGTGGCGCACAAGCAGTTGCTGCATTGGCCTATGGTACAGAAACCATTCCACGTGTCGATAAAATCACTGGTCCAGGTAACCGTTTTGTGGCTGCGGCAAAACGTGCAGTATTTGGTCAGGTCGGTATCGACATGATTGCTGGTCCTTCAGAAATTCTGGTCTATGCAGAAGGGCAGAACAATGCCAAATGGTTAGCGATGGATTTGTTATCTCAAGCTGAGCATGACACTGTTGCTCAAGCTGTATTTATTACGCCTGATGAACAGCTTCTCAATGAAGTAGAACAAGCAATTGAAGAACATTTGCAAGCTCTACCAAAAGCAGAAATTGCCCGCACTTCAATTGCCAATCGTGGTGCATTAGTGCTTGTGAAAGATCGTACTGAAGGTATTGAGCTAATTAACCAGGTGGCACCTGAACATTTAATGCTGTGTCTGGATGAAGCACAGCAAATGGCTGAAGAGATCCGACATGCGGGTGCAATCTTCATGGGACGTTATACGCCTGAAGCGATTGGTGACTATTGTGCAGGTCCGAACCATGTATTACCAACATCGGGTACAGCACGTTTCTCATCACCACTGGGTGTCTATGATTTCCAGAAACGTTCAAGCCTGATTATGTGTTCTGAAGACGGTGTGAAAACCCTTGCGAAAACTGCAGATGTTCTGGCACAGCAGGAAAATCTGGATGCGCATGCACGCTCAGCACGTTATCGCTATCAGTAATTAAATACTTATATTGAATAAAAGATATTTCTCTCCCTTTGTGAGAGGTTAGGTAAGGGGAATTATTTAACCTCTCCCTAACCCTCTCCTATAAGGAGAGGGAATTTGAGAATAGAAAATGTCGAATATCACCATAGAGCAAATGCGTTTTTGGAGCCCTGAAGTCCGTGAGCTAGAGCCTTACGTTCCAGGCGAACAGCCCAAAATTCAAAACCTTTTAAAATTAAATACCAATGAAAATCCGTATCCGCCATCACCGAAAGTCGTGGAAGCGGTGCAAAAAATTTTAGCCAATGACGCAGATGTTTTACGCCTTTATCCAGATCCCGATGCATCTGAATTGAAACATGCCATAGCTAAACAACAAAATGTGGCTGCTGAAAATGTCTTTGTCGGTAACGGTTCTGATGAAGTTCTAGCACATATCTTTAAAGCCTTTTTTATTCAGGAACAGCCACTGCTTTATCCAGATATTACCTATAGTTTCTATCCGGTTTATAGCCAGTTCTTTGGTGTCAAAACCAAAATCTTGCCACTCAATGAAAATTTTGAAATTGTGGTAGATGATTATAAACAGCCAAATGGCGGTATTATCATCACCAATCCGAATGCGCCAACCAGTATTGCGCTTGGTTTGTCTGCCATTGAAGAAATTCTGCAAGCGAATCCTGATTCAGTGGTCGTTATTGATGAAGCCTATGTAGATTTTGGTGCTGAATCAGCAGTGAGTTTGATTGAAAAATATGAGAATTTAGTAGTCTGTCAAACGACTTCAAAATCCCGCTCTTTAGCTGGCCTACGTGTAGGTTTCGCGATTGCCCAACCCCATCTGATTGCAGCGCTTGAAGCGGTAAAGAACAGCTTTAACTCTTATCCAATGGATCGTTTTGCGATTGCGGCTGCAGTGGCTTCATTCGAAGATCAGAAATACTTTGAAGCACAAAATGCTAAAGTCATTGCCAGTCGTGAAAAACTGGTTAATCAGTTGAATGAGCTTGGTTTCAAAGTCTTGCCATCAAGCGCGAACTTTATTTTTGCTTCACTACCATCAAAAGATGCAGGTGAGTTAGCGGCTGAATTACGGGAATGCGGCATTATCGTACGTTACTTTAATAAACCTCGTATCAATCAATTTTTACGTATTACCATTGGTACAGATGAGCAAAATCAGCGTTTAGTAGATACATTGAAAAATGATATTTTAGCTTAATTAAATCCACCCTAACCCTCCTTTGATAAAGGAGGGGACCTTTTTCTTTTTAAAGAGAGGTTAGGGGAGATTTATAAAAAAGCGGCTCAACCGAGTCGCTTTTTTATTTATTTAGGTTTATACCAGGTATTGAGTAAATCCAGCATGGCATCAACCTTATCAAAACATTCCTGATATTCCGCATCACAGTCAGAAGAAATCGTAATTCCGCCACCAGCCCAAAGTGAAACCTCATCCTGATATTTCTGAATCGAGCGAATCAGAATATTCCAGCTTCCTGTTCCATCAAAATTAAAATAACCTAATGAACCACAATACGCTCCACGTGGAGCACCTTCTAACTCTTCAATAATTTGCATGGCGCGAATCTTTGGTGCACCGGTAATTGATCCACCTGGAAGTGCAGACAGTAATACATCAAAAGGATGCACACCTTCTTTTAAGGTCGCTTCGACTTCGCTGACCATATGATGTACCTGATTAAATGACTCAATATTGAATAGTTTAGGTGTCTTGACTGAACCTGTTTCTGCATAAACACTGAGGTCATTGCGTAGTAAATCTACAATCATGACATTTTCAGCCTGATCCTTCTTTGAGTCTTTTAATCGTTGTTTGGATTGCTCATCAAGCACCGGATCAGCAAAACGTGGCATGGTACCTTTAATCGGTTTGGTGACAATTTTTCGATGTGCTTCAAAGTCAATAAACAGTTCAGGTGAACAGCTCAATAATTCAAAATTACCAATACGAAGATAGCCCGCATATGGCGCATTGGTTAATGTCCAGAAAGCATGTGCAGTTCCTAATAATGAACCTTCAGCAAGTGCTGTAAATTCTTGGGTTAAGTTAATCTGGTAACAATCACCGGCTAGAATATAATCCTGAATATCCTGAAATGCCTGTGCATAGCGAGATTTATCCCAACGTGGGCTGCAAAGAGTTTTTAATTGAAACCTCGGTTGTATAGGTGATTGATTTAATAGATTTTGAAGATGATTGAAAATATCTGCTGCTTGCGGATCATGGCTATAGAATACCCATTGATCAGCTTCAAACTTAATATAAGAATCAAACTGACCGATAAATAGGCCAGGTTGAGGCCGCTGCGGGTATTGGGTATGCTGTTGAGCAGCGTAATCATAGCCAATAAACCCAATATAACCCCCAGAAAATTCATTCGCTTTAATATCTGGAGTTTGCTCAAGCTCTAAGATGAGTTTAGCTATATCAGCCTGATATTGCTCGATATCCACTCTCTTAAATGCCTGAATTTGTCCATCCTGCACCATAAAATATTTCTGTGCACAGCAGGCAATAAAAGGCTGTCCATTATTATTTAAATATATCAGGTGATCTAAGGGACTTAATGCATGCAATAGATCTTTAAGCTGAAGAGATGCAAAACTTAAAGGACAATGGTAAGGAGCTTCGTTCATTCAGTAGCGCATATTCCGATATGACCCGGTATTTTATATCAAGAATAGGAAAAAATATTTCTAAATCATCAAATACCGTTTGTCGGTAAGCTCAATATTGCGACCAACGACAGTTGATCAAAATATGACTCGACGTTAAGTTAAGTGGGCGAGCAAAATTACTCAAGGAAAGATGCTTTGCGTTGTCAGAAAATAAAAAACACAACGTCAGCACTGAGTGATTCACAACCAAAAAAATAGTACTCTTGGGAGAGTAAACAATGAAAAAATTCACAAAATTGGCTTTAGCTGCTTCAGTTGCTTTTAGTGCAAACGCAATGGCGATGCAATCACTGGACGATGCATCTCTAAGCGCGACTACAGGTCAGGACGGTTTGAAAATCGGTATCGGTATTTCAAAAATTGAAATTGAAAAACTATTTATCCATGATAATGATGGTTTAGCTGAAGATTCTACTGCAAAAGCGGGTGTTATTGAAATTTATAATAATGATGGAGCTGTTCTTCGCCCTGGAGAGGCTGCTAATGGTATTGTGGGAGGTACTGGTGAAGCAGGTGCAATCTATATCAAAGCGAATGGTAAGGGTAGAACAGCAGCTAATGGTATCGTGATTGGTGCAAACTACGATGACAATGGTGCGTATTTACTAGCTTCACGTAACCTTGCAGATTTAACCATTGACTCAGATGCTGGTGCTGGTAACCCGTTTATCAACATTGCCGCTGAAGTATCTGGTTTAGATATTAACATCGGTGAAATTGGGGTTGTGGGATCAGCTTCATCTCTTACAGATTATGAAAGTGGTTTAGCTTCAGCTACTAGTATTCGCCGTGGTGGTGCTGGTAAGGAAAATGCGATTTTATCTGGCCTATCATTTAAAACAGGTCCAATGTCTGCCAATATTCAATTAGGTGCTGCTCCACAGGGTGCAATGATTAAGCTGAATGCAACAATGACTGGGGGCTTAACAATTACAGATTTGGGTATTTTCGATAATTCAACAGCTGGTCAACAAGTTGCTGCAGGTGTAAACACCTCAGGCCCAGGTGAAATCTTCATTGAAAGCATTAAGTTGACAGATGCTAACTCTAAAGATTTGACATTGAACCAAAGCATCAGTGTATTTGGCGAATCAACTGCAAACGATGGTTTCATTCGTATTGTGAGTACAAGTGGTGCACATGATAACTATGTGAAAGGTATTCACCTAGGTAGCCAAAATGCAGCATCAATTGGTGATATGGAAATCCAAGGTCTGCAAACTTACTTTAGCCCGGGAACTGGCCAATATGCAAAAGGTGCAATTATTACCATTTCTGGTCACTAATTTTTACCTTAAAAAAGCGCGTGTTTACACGCGCTTTTTTTATGACTACAACATCTATCTAAAAAAATAAAAAAAGACTGTATTTTTTTGAAAAAGAAGATATCTTTCTAGTTACAGGGAAGTAGAGTGAAGACTCTATAAAAAGAAAAATTAGGCACATCATGCCAATGATAAGAAAAGTAAAAGAATATGTTAGAGATTGCATTGGGCTCGGCATTGATGTATTACGCTGCCAAAGAAGCTCTGGATATTAAAAAACAGCCACCAGGCGCTGTTCACTATACTGAAGTTCTTGATTCAAGAAATGATTCTTTCGTACGTATGCACCGCGAACATGTGGAAGTCAAACCTGCACTGTTAGACCAGTTTCAGGGAATTGTGCGTCAGGCTTATGATTATAGTTGTGGTTCAGCAGCACTTACGACTTTATTAAATGGCTATGTAGGTACTCGGCTGGATGAGCAGCAAGTCATGAATGGCCTAATGAAATTTGGTGAAACGGATAAAATCATCGAACGTCGTAGCTTTTCCCTTCTTGATATGAAGCGTTTTGTTGCTGCCTTAGGCCTGGAAAGTGGTGGCTATCGCGGAGAATTTGAAGATCTGGTTAAACAGGGACAACCCGCCATTGTTCCTATTTCCTATGCAGGATTTAAACATTTTGTCGTGTACAAAGCTTATAAAAATGGACGGGTGTATGTTGCCGATCCAGCACTGGGTAATATCAGTTTTGATGAACAGCGATTTAAGGAAGTTTGGGAAAACAATACTTTATATTTAATTAATGTCCCTGAACAATATCGAAAAAACTTTTTGGCATTAAAAGATTCGGATATGCGTCATGTCGAAGATGCAACCATTAACCGTTATGCTTTAGTTGATATGCAGTATCCACAGTTCTATATGGATAAAATTGCCGATAAAGCATCGACTATCCGTATGGATCGTAACCGTAATGTAGATTCAGAAAAATTTGGGGAATATCAATATAATTTTCTCAGACTTTATTACAAGAATAAATAAAACGAAAAGATGGCTATAGAAAAATTAAAAATGGTGAAATGGATATGAACAGTAAATGGATGAACAAGACATTCTTGGCGCTCAGCATTCAGATGGTTATGGGAGTGGCATGGGCTGCGGATGAGCCTGAACTGGGTGAGTATGAAACGGTTGAGGAAGAAGTAGTCGAGACTGCTGCATCCATTGATATTCAGCCTGAACCAGCAGCAACTCAAGCTGTAGTAGAGCCTGAACTTGGAGGATATGAAACCGTTCAGGAAGAAGCTGTTGTTGAAACAGCTGCACCTGTTGAAGCTCCAGCCACTCAAGCAGTAGATGCATCTCAAGCCTTACAGAAAAAAGAAGGAGATGCTACTCAGGAAGCAAGTCTAGAAGAAGTATTTACTTCAAATGAGCGTCAATACTCACTTATTAAACAAGGCGAAATTTCATCCTATTACGATATTGATTATACCTATTATCGAGATACACAACTCGATATGGAAATGGCACAGGGCCAGCTGTATCAGCTCCGTGTTCAGGAAAATGCAACACATAGCCTGACCAATACTTTCACTTTTCAGTACGGGGTGAAAGATAACCTGACCTTAACAGCTTCCTTACCTTTGGTGGCTAAGACAGATTTATTAAAAGATACCTCTACAGCCGGATTAGGGGATATTAGTCTGGGTGCACGTTGGGAGCCCTTCCCTTTAAAAGCAGGTCGTTTACCACTTATTTTATTTGCCAATTTGTCGACGAAAACAGGTGATAGCCCATATGAAATTAATGCAGCAAAAGATCTGGCTGCAGGTAAAGGATATTACTCAGCCGGTGTGGGGGCGAGTACTCGTAAATATATTGACCCGGTAGTGTTATTTGCCTCAGTTTCTGCAAATTATGGGTTTAAGGAATCAGGCTTAGATCAGCGTCGCGGTACACGAATTATTGAAGAGTTTGAACCAGGGATTAGTGGTGGTTTTGCTTTCGGTTTCGCTTATTCATTTAACTATGATGTTTCCATGACTATGTCATATCAGCAAAGCTTTAATACTGGTGCCGAATTTAAGTATCACACGGGTGAAAGCTATTCAGCCGCTGATCAGACTAGCTCGACTTTTGCGATTTCTTTAGGGGTGCGTGTATCCCCAGAAACCATTGTAAATGGTACGGTCGGATTGGGGCTGACCGAAGATGCACCAGATGTTTCACTGGGACTTTCATTCCCACTTGATATTTTAGGTTTCGGTAAGAAATTCAGTTAATAGGGGTGTCGTATGAAAAACATTCGACTTAGCCCGTTATTAACAGGAATTATTCTTGCGGGCTGTTCAAGTTATACCTTTGCACAATTAGGTACCAACCTTTCTGTTGACCTGCGTGCATTGTCTATGGGGAACGCGGTTACTGCAGATCCGCCAGGAGTGAATGCAATTCACTTTAACCCGGCTGCATTGGCTAAAATTGAGGGCTTACAGACCGAACAGCAAATTATTGTTGCGAACTTTGATATTCAGCGTGAATTTACTGTTCCTGCTGGATATAACGTGTTTGGTTATTCAGATGATCCAATGGTCTGTAATGATGGTCCTGAAGTATCTTCTGATTTATGTACAGATTTTAAAGGCCCAGTGAAGGGTGATGTAGAGTATGTCAGCCTCTACGTACCTATCCTGAAAAAAATGGTGGATTTGGGGGAAGGCCTCCCGATGGCAGCACCTACCATGGGGGTCTCTTATAAACCACCAGGTTCTAAAGCAACGTATGCAACTGCCGTTTATGCACCACTAGTGGCAGGTTTTGGTCATGAAGATGGTAATCCTGCCAATTTTATGGGACAACAGGTTGCTCTGGAGCGGATTACATATTTATCTCCATCAATTGGTTATGAAGTCAACGACCAGCTTTCAATTGGTGCTTCAATCGGGATGTCTTATCAAGCCATTGCCATGAAAACAGATTTACGTTTTCCCAATGAGCTGATTGGCATGTTGCGTATGATTGATGAAGTCGTATGTACACCATTTAAAGAAAATTCTGACATCATTACTGATATCTTGTTGCTCGGGATCTGTAATGCTGATGAAGGGATGAACCCATTTGGTAAATTTGGCCAAATGCAACTTTCATTAGAACAAAATTTAAGTCCAAGCTATAACCTAGGTGTTCTATGGGAACCAACTGAAGATTTCAGTTTTGGTATGGTTTACCAGAGTGCTGCCAAAATGCGCTTAAAAGGTAAATATCATATCGATAATGCCAAAGCACCACAGGAAATGATTAAAGGTCTGATGACCTCCCCAACTGGCCAGATTTTAGCTGCAATTCTTGGTTTTCCAAATTATATCCCTTCAAGTGAATCGGGTCTGGTTTCCATGGATTTCGAATACCCAGCTCACTTTCAGGCGGGGATCAAATATAAGGTAATGCCAGATCTACAAGTCAATTTTGATATTGGCTGGACAGATTATGCTGCTTGGGACCAATTCAAGTTTGAGTTCGACCGTACCCTGTCTGCCTTGAAGATTGCCAAACTGTTATCTGCCAATGTAACGGATTCTTCACTTGCATTACCGCTTAGGTTTGAGTCGCCATGGAACTTCGGGATCGGAGTAGAGTATTCAGCAACTGACCGACTGAAACTTCGTGCTGGCTATGAACCACGTACCAGTGCCATTCCAAAAGATAAACGCAATACTATGGTACCGATTAATGGTGCACAGCTATTTGGTTTAGGAGTGGGCTACCGTTTTGACGCAGATACGGATCTGGATCTATCTATTGGTTTCTTACGCAGTAAAGATAATATTCCAGCAAATACCAGTAGCCTAGCGAACCAGACCGGGGTAAATAACCTGTTACTGAATCCATATGCAGGCTTGAATGTCAAAACAGATACCAAGATCACAATTTTAGGTTTGAACTATCGCACCCGTTGGTAAGGAAGAAATGATCAGAACAGGGAACTTAGGGATAAAAATGGTACTGGCATTAAGTCTGGTACCATGGTCTTTTTATACAAATGCCAGAGAGTTTATTACGATCATTGGGCCCGATGGGCGACCATTAGTTGTGCCACGTCAAAATAATGAGCAGAAAGAAACAACAAAAAACCAAGCGGCCACTACTCCGAAAAAATTAGTTACACCCGTTACATCTACTGCACAGGATCTGAAAAAATCCGAGCCAAAGATAGTCGAAAAAAGTGTGGCAACAGTTCAGCAAAAAAATAATATAGTTGTACAACCAGTACAACCAGTACAACCAGTACAACCAGTACAACCAGTACAACCAGTACAACCGACTAAACACGTTGAGTCTAAATTACCGCAATACTTACCACCAGTGACACAGCCTCAAACCTCTGAACCTGTCATTCAGGCATTACCTGATCCTGTTCAAAAACAGGGTTTCAGTCAGATTGAAGGGGTGGAATATGTGGATAGTGAATATCTGGAAAATAAAGAATTTAATCTGGAAGGTAAAAAACGTTTCTACAGTATGCCTGAAGGGATAGTTGATAAAAATATTGGGTCAACACGTGTACAGACGATTGAGCGTGAAAAAGGAGTGGGACAGTCGATTATAAAATCCTTATTTCAACAACCTGCTGTAGATTCTGGTCCAGTCGTACTGGCCCAAACCTACTACCGTATTTCTCAGCCTGAATCTGTAGAAAGCTTAGGTAAGCAGTGTTTTAAAGATAAAAAAGTTAAGAATGCGAAAGAGATTAGTGCAGGTAAATCCATTAATCTGTGGCCACGGGCACCACTGAAATCAGATGAGTTTGATTATGAAATTGTGAAGCTAAAATCTGATATTAAAAATATTCAGATTCAGTCTTATGCTTCCCGTCAGAATAATCCTGCCTATTACTGGCCATTTGTTGTATTTCTGGATGAACGAGGCTGTGTTTTAGAAGGGGCGGGCGGTTTCAAAAATCAGGAAGCACAAGCCAATATTATTCAACATGAGAAGATACAGGGAATTATTCAGATTCCTGCGCAAAGCCAATATGTATTAATGACCCCACTCGCTTCAGCTATAGATGTTGAAGACAAGATGCTGACAAATTATGGACAACTAAAACTAGTCGCCATTCGATAAGGACGATTCGAGTAGAATAAGATGAAAAATAAAATATTATATCCATTTGCTTTCACTGCTTTATTTGCCGCCCTCAGCGGATGCGGAGGTGAAAGTGCGAATGTCATACCAGAACAAAATGATGAAGCCACCACGAATGGTTCATGCTCTGCTACTACAACGAATTGTCTGGAATGGGGGCTTGAATATCCAATTGATGGTCTTAACTTTAATTGTAGTGGTGATAAAGAAAATACCTTCATTACTTTATTTGACCAAAATGATGGTGTTACCTCAGGCACTTGTCAAAAAGCAGATACTATTGAATTTTATCTAAAAAGTTTTAGTGATACCAAAATCAAATTGGGTACTGTCAAGCTCTCTGAATATATGAACCTCAGTACAGCGAGCCAATTACCCCGACTAAGTGTACTTGATATTGCCAAGGGAATTACCGGTCGTAACATTGCCAGAATCGAACAGACAGATCCAACCGTACAGGTGGCGATGAAACTGGTGAAAATCTGGCAGACCTTGGCACTGGAAAAAGGCCGTATCTATAATCCGACGGATGTACAGCCCTTGTATATCACAGAGGATATGCGAAAGAATCTGGGCAAAATTAATAAAGATATCAACCTGACAGATGCAAATTTAGCAGAAACCCTTAAACCTTTTATTGATATTAGCCAGATTAGTGATGATCAGGCCTTTGAAGTCGTAAAAAAACTGGCCAATATTGCCAGTGCAGCAGTATATCAACCGGAATTTTCTCTGTTCTCAACTTCAGGCATTATTAGTAGTAACTTGACTGGTTCCGATGGTCTGGCGGGTTGTAATAAATCTGTATGTGACATTAAAGATAAAACGACTAAATATTTATTTGGACATTTTATCCTGATTACAGACCGCCAAGGTTATACCTTCGGCAGTGGACTACAGTGGCGTGACACTCAGCTAAAACTGGGCTCCAATAATCTGGGATCTTTGGGTGGCATTAATGCGGAATTGATCCGTAAGGTCAAACCACAGCAAATTACTGCAGTACCGCAAACCAGCTGGATTAGCCCTGCAACGAGAATGCTTTCATCAAATGCACCATATAAAATGAATGTGGCTAACAACAGCAATCCATTAGAAATTTACCAAGGTCGTTTGCTGAGCGATTATGTGATTGCCGGTAAAGAAGCATTTTATAAGATGGCTACAGGTAAAACTGAACTCAGCGATGCTGACCGTGCCAGTCTTGGCTTATGGCGTTTTAATGCCGATGATGACAACTATAGTGGCTCAATTGATCTTTATAAAATTTTCCCGATCAGCTATCTGGATCGTCAAGTTTTTAGAACAGCTGAAAATGTAGAGCCAGATGAAGAATATATTTTCCCAATGTATGGCAACATGGAGTTTAAATTTAGCGAAAACTCAATTAGCCCTGTTACAGTGGGTGTTGTGATTGATAGTAATGGTGATGTGCGTACCAATATGCAGTCCGCTACCAATCTTGCAACTGATAGCATTAATGGTTGCCAGGGAGATATCTTGCCGGCTGGACTTAAAGACAATAACGGCGTTCAACAATATCGTCTCGGTACCTTAGGCCGTGCATTTATAGATGAAAAAACAGTATCTATGCGACTGGTCTTCGCTGATCCTGTATTTGGTTCATTAAATGGTGCCCTAGTAGGTATGAACTCCACTATTCAGGCTTCAACCAATACAGATGATAAGATTGTGATTGGTGGGGCATTACTCAATTTATCTAATGTACTGAATGGAACCAGTCGTGTGGGCTTTACCAACTCAGCTGGAGAAAGCGTAGGTTGGGCGAATACTTATGCCAGCTTCCAGAAAGTTTATAATAACAATAATACTGATGAAACGACGGAGGAGACCAATCTGGCCAAGCTAAGTGGCGGAAGTGTTTCATTTAAATTAGCGGATTGTTATAGCATCAAAACAAAATAATGAAAAAAGCCCATCATTTGATGGGCTTTTTTATAAAAAGACATTTTAACCTGTGTGATCCAAACGAGTTCCCAAGGTCTCTAGGTGCATCGGGAAGTTATTGGTTTTACGGTCTTCAAAATAATGACGAAGCGTATGCTCTACACTTGGGAAAGCCAGTTCACTCCAGGGAATTTCATCTTCGTTAAATAAACGTGCTTCAATGGTTTCTTCACCTGCACCAAATTTTCCATCAATCAGTTGAGATTTGAATAGGACATAAATCTGGCCAATCCGCGGAATATTGTACATGCAGTACAGCTGTTCAATATCCACTTCAGCTTCGGCTTCTTCACGGGTTTCACGAGCTGCGCCCTGTTCCATGGTTTCAAACAGTTCCATATAGCCGGCAGGTAGGGTCCACAGTCCATAACGTGGTTCAATTGCACGGCGGCAGAGCAGGACTTTATCTTCCCAGAGCACCAATGCACCGCAAATCACTTTTGGATTAATGTAATGAATATATCCGCATGTAGTACAAACCTTGCGAACCTTCTGATCGCCTAAAGGAATTTTCTCTGTTGTTTTATGTCCACAGTTCACACAGAAGTTCATATTCATCATCAATGATAACAGTAAGGTCAGGATAACTGAAAAATCAAAATTTGGCATCATTTCTATCCCGCCAAATCAAAAATCAGCTATGATGAAATTATAGTCGCATAGGGAGCTGAATGAATGGATGAGCTGGGATTAATACAACGCTTGCAGAAACATTTACGATTTTCCAAACGGATTCAAACTGCACAAGCTGCTGTATTAATTGCGATCACAGATGAAGCTGATCCCAAAGTTTTGCTGACACGCCGTTCAGCTTATATGAATAATCATGCAGGAGAAGTCTCTTTTCCAGGTGGTAAACGCGACCCGCAAGATACCAGTAATATTGTAGTGGCCTTAAGAGAGGCGTATGAGGAAACGGCGCTTAATCCATTTGATGTTCATCTGATCGGGGATCTCCCGATGCAAAAGGCACGTAACGGGATGCTGGTTAAGCCTGTGGTCGGTTTAATTCCGCCTACCATTCAACTCATTCCTCAGCCGACAGAAATTGACCGGATTTTCTTTGCTTCCTTGCAGCATTTGCTGGAAGCCCAGCCGATGCCTTATGAAGTACGTTTTGCCCAGCAGTCCTTATATTTTCCCAGTATGCGAGTGGAAAATGAGATTGTCTGGGGACTGACCGCACGTATGCTGATTTCACTATTTCAGTACGGGCTGGACTATAAAAAAGACTGGCCATTTTTACTTAACTCACCTGCGTTTAAACGCTCAAAATTTTTTAACCGTTGAACAGGATTTCAGCCATGTTATATCAATTTCAGGGACATTCACCAAAAGCAACGCATCAGCCGTGGGATGGTTGGGTGGCACCTACAGCGACGGTCATTGGACAGGTCGAACTGGGCAAACAGGTGAGTGTCTGGTTTGGTGCCGTCGTTCGCGCCGATAACAGCAAAATCCGTTTAGGTGACTTCACCAATGTTCAGGAAAATGCAGTGCTACATACCGATGCTGGCATTGAAATGAACATCGGGAATTATGTGACCATTGGTCATCAGGCCATGCTGCATGGTTGCACCATTGGCGATAATAGCCTGATTGGAATTCAGGCAGTGATCTTGAATCATGCCGTGATTGGCAAGAATTGTATTATTGGTGCCAATGCCCTGATTCCAGAAGGGAAAGTAATTCCTGATAATTCGGTGGTGATGGGCTCACCAGGCAAAGTCGTGAAAACTTTAGATGACGCCAGTATTCAGAAACTAAAAATGAGTGCCATGCACTATGCTGAGCATTTCCAGAAATTTCAGGATCTGGAAGAAGTACAGCTTTAGGCTGTTATCTGAATAATGTCCTCAGTTAAGCCTAGAATTTTCTAGGCATTTTTGTATCTGGCTTGGGAAAATCTCGCCTAGAAGATATGAGTGGAGTATTATATTCGACGTTTTTTATATTCTCTGAATTAAGGTTGTGCATGAAAGTGCTGGCATTGGAGACTGCCAATGAGCAGTGTTCCGTCTCTGTGATCGATGATACTCAAGAACTATTTTTTCAGCTTGATGCGCGCGCCAAGGCACAAACGCAAACCATTCTTCCAATGATTGAACAAGGCCTCAATGATCTGGGCTTGACTGTATCTGATCTGACAGCGATTGCCTTTAGTCGTGGCCCGGGATCGTTTAGTGGTGTTCGTATCAATGCGGCTGTGACTCAAGCTTTGGCTTGGTCAAATGATCTGCCTGTAATTCCGGTATCCACTTTACAGGCTTTGGCGCAAGCGGCATATCGTTTGCATGGTTTAACTGCAGTAACTGCAGTACTGGATGCACGGATGAATGAAGTCTATGTCGCCAGTTATCAGTTAGATGCTCAAGGGATTATGCAGGCTGTTGATGAAGAACAGCTTTTGAGTTATGAACAAGGTGCTGAAGCAGTTAAATTTACTGTGGTGGGTTCAGGTGCCAATCTAGTTCAAGAAACAGCATCCGAATATAAAAATGTCAGTGCAACAGCACAGGATATTGCCATGATTGCGCGTGCAGCAGCAAAAACAGAAAATTGGGTCAGTGCAGAATTGGCACTTCCGGTATATTTACGTGATAACGCATGGAAAAAAATTCCAGAACAAGGCAAAGCATAATTAATCAGGATTAAGCATGGATCTTTTACTGCTGCTGAAAGCAGCAATTATGGGTATTGTTGAAGGTATCACCGAGTTTTTGCCTATTTCCAGTACTGGGCATCTGATTTTGGCTTCAGAATTAATGAATTTCTGGACCAAAGAAAAAAGCGATGTTTTTGTCGTCGCAATTCAGATGGGGGCAATTGCCGCGGTTATTTATGAATATTGGGCACGGCTTTGGGGTGCAGCAACTGGCATCGTAAGTGGTGAACCGCAAGGACGCCGTTTAGGGATTGGCCTGATTCTGGCCTCTATTCCCATTGTGCTGATTGGCCTGACCTTAGGGCAAACCGTAAAAGAGCTGCTATTCAATAATATTGCGATTGCCATTGGCTTGATCGTTGGTGGTCTGATCATTATCTGGATTGAAAAGAATCCACCCAAGGTACGTGCCCAGGAAGTTGAAGATCTGACCGTGAAAGATGCAATCTGGATCGGTCTGATTCAGGTCTTATCCCTGATACCGGGAACTTCACGTTCAGGTGCGACCATTATCGGGGCGATGTTCCTTGGCGTATCACGTAAGGCTGCAACTGAATTTTCATTCTTCTTGGGGATTCCGGTCATTATCGGTGCAGGCCTGCTCGATCTTTATCAAAGCTATGATGTTTACAGTACCACAGAAGACTGGACAGTTCTGGCAGTCGGTATCATCGTATCGTTCATCTCGGCGCTTTTATTAATCCGTGCCTTGGTAGCCTATGTGGCAAAACGTGATTTCATGGTTTTTGCCTGGTATCGCATTGCCTCAGGTTTACTGATTTTATTATTTGCCTTTACAGGTTGGAGATTATGGTAAGCACGATTCGCTTATATACCGAATTCGAGTATCAAAAGAAAGCACAGCACTTCGAGGCTGTGCTTTCTTCTCGTGATGTAGAGGTTAGTATTGAGGTTATTGAAAAGCTGAATGCACGTTTCTTGCGTTTACATCCCGAACTGGCGCTGTGTGTTGATGCTGACGGCCTATGGCTCTGTGCCAATGGCATGAAAATGCAACCAGATTGGCAAGCAGAAGTAGGGCGCTTAAAACGTGCCTCTTTAAAATCGGAAATGATTGCTCGTGCTTGTAATTTGGGAGAAAAGCCGACTCTTATCGATGCGACAGCTGGTCTAGGTCATGACAGTCTGTTGATGGCACATTTGGGTGCTCAGGTGACCTTGGTCGAACGACATCCTATTTTATTTACCCTGCTTGAAGACAGTCATCACCGAGCGAAAAAGGATACTTTTCTAAGTTCGGTGGTTAAGCGGATTCATCTGGTTTTTTCAGATTCTGCAGACTATCTGAAATCACAGGCTGAGCAGAATGCGGTCGTCGATGTGGTTTATCTGGACCCGATGTTTCCACAACGTGACCAGAACCAGCAGGCACCGAAAAAGCAGGCACAGGTGAAAAAACAAATGCAGTTATTACATCTGCTTTTACCGGAAGATGGTGAAATGGATCTGGGAGATAATCTCTTAGAATTGGCACAAAAAATTGGCAAGCGGGTGGTGGTGAAACGTCCTCGTTTGGCCGTATTTTTAGCTGGAAAAGAGCCAAATCATCAATGGTCTGGTGATGCTTGCCGTTTTGATGCCTATTTTCAGCATGAACTGGTTACTTAATATGAGAATTGCTTCAAAATAGATCAAGGATTTGTTATATATTTAAAAATTGGCATTGATAAAACTTATATCAAGCATAAACTTATTGGGCACATTAGCGAGCCACTCATCTCCCTGAAATCATATGATCGACTTTAAACCCTCCATCAATTTTTGGCACGATTTTAAAAGCAACCAAATTGCCGGGATGTGGTTATTTCTGGGATCTCGGCGTTCGCTGCAACTGGTGCGTCCCTCTATTCTACAACTGGTGTTCTGGGGCATTTTGGGCGGCTGTGCTAATAGCCTGTTTAGCTGGCTCAGTTCCGGCCGCATGGGAGATTTTAACTCTCAAGGTCTGATCAGTTATGCACTTTGGCCCTTTATTGCCTTGATTGTCGGGATTTTCTTGTCCCAGCGAGTGAATAATCCTCGTTTGATGCTGGTACCTGCATTACTCTGGCTAGTGCTGGATACGCATATCATGCTGTTCCAGAGCCTGATCCAGTATCTGGGTGATCTGGATTATCTACCCTATATTTTCTACGCCTATATTCCGACCCTATTTGTCATGCTGTTTGTCTGGCAAAGTCTGGCTGTGGTCTGGGTAATTTCACGTGAATTAAAATGGCCGTGGTGGGAACGGGCACTGATTATGCTGGCCACCCTGTTTACTTTGGTGGTGTGGCAGATTTCGGTGAAAGATCAGCCCATCTGGAAAGTTGAAGAAATTCCACCAAGTTTTGCTGAAGATGCTTTCTATACTCAGCCGATCTTGCTGAACAAGGCACTAGATGCAATTGAATATGGCGAATTTGCACAATCGCACTGGTACTTCATGGGCGTCGCTGGCGCAAGTTATCAGGATGTGTTCTATTCAGAAATAGAGCGGATTAAAAAGCAGTTTGATACCCGGTTTGGGACTTTCGGCCGTTCGATTATGCTGGTAAATCATCCAGCAACACGGACTGAAATTCCGCTTGCTTCTAAAACCAGCATGGAACTGGCCTTGCGTCGTATTGGCCAGCAGATGAACCGGGAAAGTGATGTGCTGTTTCTGTATATGACCTCACATGGCTTGCCAAATGAATTTGAAATGGAAAATGCACCGTTAGACCTGGCATCAGTTGATCCAGAATGGTTGCGTGATACTTTGGATGCCTCAGGTGTGCGCTGGCGAGTGATTGTTATTTCTGCCTGTTTCTCAGGTAGTTTCGCTTCGGCTTTGCAGAATGATAATACCTTGATCATTACTGCTTCTGCTGCTGACCGTCAGTCATTCGGTTGTTCGAACGAAGCTGACTATACTTATTTCGGTCGTGCTTTCTTTGATGAGGCCATGCGTGAAAATAACAGTCTGAAAGCCTCTTTTGAGCAGGCCAAGACTACAGTGGCTAAATGGGAAGCAGCTCAGGGATTTGAACGGTCAGAACCACAATGGGTGATTGGCAAAAACATGGAATTGATGTTGCCACAACTGGAACAGCGTCTTTTCCCTCCAGCGACGACCACTTCAGCATCTCCGTCTGTCGCTTTGGCTCCATAAACCAATCTACAACTTTAGAAAATAGAAAAAGGAATGATGATGGAACTGGTACAGAATAATCGAAGCTTTGAGGGTGAACAGCGGATTTATAGCTTTGAGTCTAAAATATTAAAAAAACCAACCAGATTTGGCATCTTCCTGCCGCCACAAGCTCTGGAAGGCCAAAATTGCCCGGCTTTATTCTATTTAGCTGGCCTGACCTGTACTGAAGAGACTTTTGCAATCAAGGCACATGCCCAGCGTTTGGCTGCCCAGCTTGGCCTGATTCTGATTACACCAGACACTTCACCACGTGGAGATGATGTTGCCAAAGGGGATCACTGGGATATCGGGCAGGGTGCCGGATTCTATATCAATGCCACTCAAGCACCGTGGGCTGAACATTATCAGATGGAAAGCTTTATCGTCGATGAGTTGTATGAACTGGTGTGTGAAGAGTTTGTAGTGCAGGCAGATAAGATCGGGATTTTCGGTCATTCCATGGGTGGACATGGTGCTTTAACTTTGGCTTTTAAATATCCGGAAAAATTCTGTTCAGTTTCGGCATTCGCACCGATTTGTGCACCGAGCCAATGTCCATGGGGTGAAAAAGCATTCTCGAATTATCTGGGTGAAAACCGCGAAGAATGGTTGAAGCATGATGCAACTGCGCTGGTTCAGGAAAAGGGTGCACTGTTTAGCGACATCCTGATTGATCAGGGCTTTTCTGACCAGTTCTATAGCCAGCTGAATCCGGCGTTATTTCAGCAAGCCTGCGATGCCGTGAACCAGAAATTAACCTTACGTGAACATCAGGGTTATGATCATGGTTACTATTTTATTCAAAGCTTTGTAGATGACCACCTACAATTCCATGCCGTGCAATTAAATCCATAAGCCAAGCAATAAAAGTGAAGCAAACTTAAAAGTGCAATAAAACTCCAAAAATAGGTCATGTTTTTGGAGTTTTTTATATGAATATCAAATAAATATAATAAAAATGGCATATAAGTTGCTATTCAAAAATCAGGTAGAACCAGTTGCAGTTAAGAACACGATGCACAATAAGCCTGAACTAGAGATTGACCAGCCATCACCTTCACTAGAAAAACATAACTTCCGATTTCATGGCAGTGCCACGGAATATTTTGGAATCTGGATGGTGAATCTGATGTTAACCATCGTTACGCTTACTTTGTATAGCCCTTGGGCAAAGGCACGCCGTATCCGCTATTTCTACGGTAATACCCAATTGTTAAAAACATCGCTTTGACTTCATTGCCATGCCAAGCCGATATTGGCGGGGTCGGGGGGCGTAAACCGATTATCGAACTGCCTGAAGATCGCCGGATTGAATTTTTGACCAAAGCACCGCATTGGCTGAAGATTAAATCCAAAGAAATCTATCATGCCATATGGAAATTTGAACGTTCTCCACTCCTGATTTTCTTCTCGATGATTATCGTGATATGTGCGGTAATTTTTATTCTTAAATGGGGGATTCCTCATACCGCCCAGCAGCTCGCTCAATTACTTCCCGAACAGACCTTGATCGAGGTAGGAAATCAAACTGAGCAGAAATTAATTGAGCAAACTGAGTCATCCAAGCTCTCCGCAGAGCATCAAGCACGTCTAAAAAAATTGTACGAACAAAAAATCGCGGTAGGGCAACCTGCAAAGATTATTTTCCGTCAAGGTGGAGAAACTATGGGGCTTAATGCAGCAGCGATTCCAAACAATACCATTATTGTTACCGATGAACTGGTCAAGCTCAGCGGTGCAGATGAAGAAGTCCTTGCAGTACTGGCACATGAACAAGGTCATCTGGTGCAAAAACATAGTATGCAAAAAGTGATTTCCAACTTGAGTGCAGCAGGATTATTTGCCTTGGTAACGGGAGATTTAAGTGATGTGGTGGCGGCATCTATAGCGGTACTCGCCGATGCGGGATATTCACAGGCGCTTGAACTTGCTGCGGATGATTATGCCATGCAACATTTGCATCAACAGCAGATCTCCAGTATTCATTTGTCGAACTTTTTGCAGCGGGTGAAAAATGCCAGAATACTGGCAGAGGAATCACAAACCTTAAAAATGAAAAATTTCACTCTCAATATCGATGGAAAAGACCGGCACCTGACAGAAACTGAACTGAAATGGATTCGCCTGATCGGGAAGTTTAAAAAATATCTGGAATCACATCCCGAACTGGATAAAAGAATTAAACGGATTCATGCTTTTAATGAACAGGCGAATCATCATTTTTAGCTTCTGATCATTATTATGCTTTGATTATCAAGGCTTTTTAGTGCTTATCTTTGCCAGTCGGCAGTCAGATTTTCCTGTCCCATACGGATCAGATGATCCAGCACTACATTTTCAAGTTTATTCAGGTCAGTGGAATCAGCATTGCTCTGAATCGTTACGGTAAGATGATCTGCCTCGGGTGTCAGACTCACTTCTGCACTTGGAAAATGAATCAGGAAATTTTGTCCGGTTTCATCAATATTAAATTTATTTTTCCAGTGATTGGCCAGGCGTTTGGCAATTCGTGAAGCTTGTTGCGTCTGGATATGGGCAATACTTTTCATCAGTTTTCTACACTATTCATCATTATCCTGTACTTTAAACCAAGCAGTGATGCTGGCATAAGCCTCAAAGCGTTACACAGCGTTTTAATCTTGCAACATCGAATCACAGTAGCCGGAGCGGATTTGATATAATGGGAAAAATCCAATTTCACTTAGCCAGGTCCTTTCATGTCCAAGCCTTATTTAATTGCACCTTCTATTTTGTCTGCCGACTTTGCCCGTTTAGGTGAAGAAGTTGAAAATGTACTTCAGGCCGGTGCAGACGTTGTGCATTTCGACGTTATGGATAATCACTATGTACCCAATTTAACCTTTGGCGCAGGTGTATGTAAGGCATTGAAAAAATATGGTATTCAGGCACCTATTGATGTGCATCTCATGGTGAAACCTGTAGATCGTATGATTGGTGACTTTCTGGAAGCAGGCGCAGATATTATTACGTTTCATCCGGAAGCATCTGATCATATTGACCGTTCTTTACAATTGATCAAATCGGGTGGTGCTAAAGCCGGTCTGGTATTTAATCCAGCGACACCATTGCATTATCTGGATTATGTACTGGATAAGGTTGATCAGGTACTGCTAATGAGTGTGAACCCCGGCTTTGGCGGACAGAAATTCATTCCAATGACTTTGGATAAATTACGTCAAGCACGCAAGATCATTGATGCTTCAGGTCGTGATATCCGTTTAGAAGTAGATGGCGGTGTGGGACCAGCAAATATTCGTGAAATTGCAGAAGCTGGTGCAGATATGTTTGTGGCTGGTTCAGCGATTTTTGGCAAGCCGGATTATAAAGCTGTGATTGATGATATGCGTAGTGAGCTGGCTAAAGTCGGTCAAATTCAACTTTAATCTCTAAAATGTTTAAGGTGTATAAATCTGTGGATAACTTTATGGATAAGTGTGTAGATATCTATGTTGATAACCATATGGATATGTTGCATATTTTGTAATCGTTTGTAGCCTGATTGATTGTATCTTAGACAAAATTTGTATAAAAAGAACTCGACTGGAGTTCTTTTTACCTATGTCAACCCTTGATTTTGGTGATCGTTTATTCATCAAAGGTTAATAATCAAGCCAAACAAAAAGTGATCAATAGGTCTTGGTTATGTGTTTCATTGTGTAAGATCTCCACGCTTTTTTTAAATTTAATTCATGTGCATAACTTAATAATATGGATTTATTCCTTGTTTGTTTTTCTTACTCAAGTCTCTGTAATGTCATAACACGATTTCCCGTGTTTGCGTTCCTTAAGATAGGCTGAAATCTTCAAGTTGTCCTGAGCATTTGAGTAAGACATGGTTAAGTTAATTCTCATTCAGTCAAATTTTGTAAACGGCAGTTTGGTTTTACCGTCTGCTTTATAGAATGCCTGTTTTTTTTAGGGGGAACGACCTCCCTTGTTGATTAAGTTTATTAAATTCAACAAGAAAATTCGTCAGGACGGCCTGACCCTGTTAATTAGGAGGAGGGCAATATGGCCTGGATTATACTTGTATTCGCTGGACTATTTGAGATTGTCTGGGCCTATTCCATGAAGCTCTCAGAGGGTTTTACTAAACTCACACCGAGTATTTTTACGATTGTTTTTATGGTGCTCAGTTTTGTATTACTGGCCTATGCCATGCGTACTTTGCCTTTAGGGACTGCCTATACCATCTGGACGGGCATTGGCGCAGTTGGCTCATTTCTGGTCGGTGTTATAGTTTTAGGTGAACCTGCTTCTGCTATGCGTATGCTGGCTGCGGGGCTGATTATTTCCGGACTTGTTTTGATGAAATTATCCTCCTCCTAAGAGCTGTTGAGCAGTTTTGATTTCGAGTAAAATAAAAACTGGCAAGCTTGATTCTGTAGGAGTAGGGCCATGCAACTCAGTCATATTTATATGGACTCGCCTGTAGGGCAGTTGCAGCTGGTCGCCAATGAAACGGCACTGGTGGCTGTACTCTGGGATTGTGAAAAACCGAATCGGGTCAGGTTGGCAACTCTGGTTGAAGATCCACAGCATCCAGTATTGATAGAAGCTCGGCGTCAGCTTCAGGAATATTTTGCCGGTCAGCGCAATGTTTTTGATTTGCCTTTGGACTTTGCTGGTACAGATTTCCAGAAAAAAGTCTGGCAGGCTTTGCTGAATATTCCTTATGGACAGACCCGAAGTTACCGAGAAATCGCTGAACAGGTCGGTAATGTTAAAGCAGTACGCGCCGTGGGTGCTGCCAATGGTAAAAACCCGATCTCGATTATTGCACCTTGTCATCGGGTGATTGGCAGTAGCGGTAAGTTAGTAGGCTTTGCAGGCGGTCTGGATAAAAAAGAAATTCTGTTAAATATTGAGAGAACCCATTAAGATCAAAATCATAAAATTAATGAAAATTAAAATATGGATCTGTTCGCAACACAAATCTTAGGCCAACTCTGGTCCAGTTTATGGTGGGTTCTTCTACTTTTTATTGGTTCCATCGTATTTAAGTTATTTAAACCATTTTTAAAAGGGAAGCTGGGAGAATTCGCTGTTGCCACGCATGTCAAACTTTATCTGAAAGACCCTGAGTATCAATTATTAAATGATTTGACTCTTCCGGATGGAGACGGAGGAACAACCCAAATTGATCACCTCTTATTAAGTCCTTATGGCCTGTTTGTGATTAAAACCAAAAACTATAAAGGCTGGATCTTTGGTGGCGAGCGACAAAAGACCCGGACGCAAAAACTTTATAAAAATAGCTATAAATTTCAAAATCCGATTCATCAGAATTATAAGCACATCAAAGTTCTGGAGCAGTTGCTAGCTGATATTATCGAGCCAGACCAGCTGCATTCTGTGATTGTATTTATGCCAGATGCGGTATTCAAAACCCCAATGCCAAATTATGTGTTTCGAGGCGCAGGTTGGACAGATTATGTAAAAAGCTTTAATCAGCGAGTTATTTCTGATACCAAGATTAAACGTATCCAGATTCGCTTGGAGAAGGAAGTACTAGAAAAATCCTGGAAAACCAACCGTGAACATGTCGCAAATTTAAACAGGTGGCAATCCGAACAGAAAAGCCTTTGAATCATTCAAAGGATTTTTCTTAATTTTTCGAGGCTTTTAACTTTTCAGTAATTTCAACCAGCTGTTTAATCCGTTTGACCTCATCCCAGAGTACTTTGGCTTCAGGATAATGCTTAGACATCATCCCCAGCCATTGTTTGTAACGGCCGACCATATTCATTTCCTTTTTATAGGAACCATTCAGGAAACGGATTTGCAGTTCAAGCAGCTCATTCCAGGTGATGAGCGGCTCATCAGAATTTTGACGAATACATTGGGTCAGATCAGGTGTAGTGACTGCACCACGGCCAATCATCAGGTCTTCACAGCCTGATTCTAGCTGACATTGCTTCGCATCGGCATTGGTCCAGATTTCACCATTGGCAATGACATTGATTTTTAAGGCTTCACGGATCGGTTGCAGTTGGTCCCAAAAGGCTGGCGGAGTATAGCCATCGGCCTTGGTCCGCGCATGAACAGTGACCCAGGCCGCTCCAGCATCTTCAATGGCATGCGCATTTTCCATCATGAAGTTGCGATCCATATAACCCAGACGCATTTTCGCCGAAACCGGGATATGTGCGGGCACTGCATCACGAACAGCTTTGACCAATTCATAAACGACTTCAGGTTCATCTAGTAGTACTGAACCACCACGGTGACGGTTTACGGTTTTGGCTGGACAGCCGAAATTCATGTCAATTGCAGGCGCGCCCATAGCAGCGACTTTCACTGCATTGGCTGCCAGCATTTCCGGGTTATTTCCCAGAAATTGTACATGCACTGGCGTACCGGTAGCAGTTTTGCCCTCATTATTTAACAGTTCAGGGCAGTAGGTGTGATAGATATGATCTGGCAGCACCGAATCCGTGACACGAATAAACTCGGTTACACACCAGTCGAAGCTCCCGACGGATGTCAGTACATCACGCATAATCGGGTCAGTTAAGCCTTCCATGGGTGCAAGAACAAGTTTCAATGGTCAACACCTGTTAATTCGAAAAACGGTGTTATACGGCTTTTTGGTGGGAAAGTCCAGGCAGTTTAATTTTCGGTGGTGTTTCAAAAAGTATG
>NZ_DDLD01000029.1:0-7014 GCF_002339435.1 Acinetobacter sp. UBA2581
TCAGCGGACGCTTACTATTTAAGTGATGTCCTGAAAAGATTGCCGACACATAAAGTGACCCAGATTAAAGAATTACTGCCATACCGCTGGAAACCTGAATTGAATTAAAAAATAGCTATGGTGTTCAGCGGATGTTTATTTTATTCATGCCATTAGGTTTGATTAAATTGCCAGGACTTGGATTTTATTGTCAGTTATTTACACTTAAATACCAATAAGTGGTTCTAGCAGACAATTCATAGCAAAACCTATCCATTGAGTGGAATAGACAGGTACTTGATGTTATTTCTCTTACATTCTTTGTTGCTTTAGTGTCATAGGGTGTTCTTACAGATCCAATCGGGTGTTTTTTACTGCCAATAGGGTGTAAATGCATAACCATTTTGTGGTAATTCACTGCCAAAATTGCACAGTGGAAATAGAGAATTTTTTTTAAATAATTAACTTTTTGAGCCTGATTTTTATAGTGTAACGAAATGCCAAATATAGTGTAATGCACCTATTTTATAGTGTAACACCTCCAAAAAATGGGCTTTTTACAGTGTAACGCACCCCAAAAAATGGGCTTTTTATAGTGTAACGTACAGTCAAATTATAGTGTAACGCGCCTTTTTTTATAGTGTAACGCACCTCTTTTTATAGTGTAACGGTAGGAATGTATAAAAAATAATCAAATCTAAGGTTTTTTCTGGGTGACTTTAGGTTGGAGGTGATTAGGATTGTATATTTTTGATTAAATTTTAATCGCATGGCTGTTTGTTAATTTGTAAAAGCAGGGTGCGTTCATATCAAAATCGATCATTTTTAGAAGGGAATTTATGCGACAAAATGACGCATTGGTTAGAGAATTAACTCTGTCTTTGAAACTTAAAAGGAAAGTTTTGAGGACCACGGCTTTATGATTTGATACAAGGCAGCTAAGCCCCACAAAACTTCGATGAAGATGGCTAGACTAATTTTTAAATATTCGGGTAATTTTTTAATCCTGAATTAGACTTATGTACAAAAGATTTTTCTTAATAAAAATAACGTGAACTGATATGCTTATTTTAAGGGGAGCTTTGTATAAAAGCATAATAAAGTACAGATAGTTGTAAATAATATGATGAATTTAACTGAGTCTCAGTTTGATTTTTGGTGGTGTTTCAAAAAGTATGCTGGCATTAAACGAATCCATTATTGATATAAAAGAACACTAAATCAAAGGCTTTGAAATGATTTTCAAGCTTTTTGGAGAAGTTGCAGCTTCTCCTAAAGCCTCGCCTGATTCGATGCCGTAATCGACAATTATTGCCTTCTATACCCACAGTGAAAAATTTACCAATCAACTGTTTGCATTCTTTAAAGGTCGTAACAAAGCTATTCCAATGGTCACTTGATATACATGTATAGCTTACACCTAACTGCTTCAATTTTAATTTAAGTCGTTTTGCAGTGGCTAAATCTCGGTTACCCCATACATAAGCAACAATTTCACCTGTTTCTCGATGATAGGCATAAATTAGCCATTGTTTATTTTGCTTATGACCAACAAAAGTCCAAAACTCATCTACTTCAAGGGTTTCATAATGACTTTGCTGTGCTCGAAGTTGATATTTTGATTGGCTAAGTGTCCGTAGAACTTTACCGATACTTACTCTTTCAATTTCTGCTATATCCCTGACACCACTGCCTCGCACCATGAGGTGTAATATTTTGGTTTTGATACCTGAGTGACAGCCTTGATAACTGAGAGCATGATCACCAATAAATTGACGTCTGCATATTTTACATTGGTAATTTTGCTTACCATCTACTTTTGTGCCATTTTTCTTTATACTGTCACTTAGGCAGGCTGGACACTTGATTTCTAGAGTTATTCGCATTTCTCTATTTTATCAAAATCCAACCTGCTTTTTTTCAGCATACTTTTTGAAACACCACCAAAAGTTTTACTTCTGGGCCGAGTGTATGGGACGGCGCCATCACGACCATTGATACGGTAGAAAGTTCGATATAGGACGTGACTCCAGTTGAACAAACCCAGGGGGTGCAGCAGGTGCAGGTGGTTGGGCAGCAAGCCAGTACCACTGAAACGGCAATGCAGTGGGGCGCGAGGATCTTTCATCCCTTGGCCACAGTCGGGATTGTTTTTCTGTTTGTGGTACTGATTTTACTCAGTCGCAAAGACTTGCATGACCGTTTGTTGAAATTGCTGGGCGGCAATTTAAACGTCGGTACAGATGCACTGGATGATGCCGCAGACCGGATTGGAACCTATTTGCGGATGCAGTTGTTGGTGAATGTCACTTTCGGTATTCCCATGGCGGTGGGCTTATGGCTGATTGGTGTGCCTGCTGCGATTATGTGGGGAATTGTCGCGATCGGAATGCGCTTTTTACCCTATGTCGGGCCCATGATCTCGGCCTTATTTCCCATTACCTTGGCATTTGCGGTTGATCCGGGCTGGAATATGGTGCTCTGGACCATTGGGCTGATTCTGTTACTCGAGCTGATTAGTAACAATGTGATTGAACCGTGGTTGTATGGCGAAAGTACCGGTCTTTCCACTTTGGCGATTATTCTTGCGGCGACATTCTGGACTACGCTATGGGGGGCTGCTGGACTGATTCTCTCGACGCCATTGACGGCGTGTTTATTGGTATTGGCTCACTATATTCCGGCATTGGGATTTATCAAAACCCTGATTGGTAGCGAACCGGTACTGACGCCACCGGAACGCTTTTACCAGCGCCTGGTTGCCGATGAAGTAGAGGATGCCCTTGAAGTTGCCCAGGATTATATTCAACAGAAATTGCCGAAAAAGCCCAGTGAGGAAGTCGTCGTTCGTAAGGTCAATGCCTTTTATGACGACGTTGCCATTCCCGCCATTCGTTTGTTTTCGCAAGGACATAGTACCGAAGCCAGTGCCGAGCACCGTTTAAGAATGCATCAGGGCTTAAAGTTGTTTAATCATGATTTCCAGCAAAAGTACCCAGCTCCAAATACAGCTGGTCCTGCGCAAGTGGTGTGCTTGGGGGCGCGTTGGGAAATTGATGTATGGGCATCTTCCATGTTGGCCCATGGTTTAAACTTAAGAAAAATTGCCGCGCAAAGCCATAATGAAGTACTGATTCAATCAAAAATGGATGTGCTTGAATCCTTGCCAGAAAATACTCAGATGCTTTGCATTTCCATGTTTTATCGGCAGCCTTTGGCACAAATTCGCTTGTTGAATCATCGCATCCGTAAACGTCTGCCGAATATTAAAATTATTTTTGCCACCTGGGGCAATGTCAGCGATGAATTGCGGGACGAGATTCAAAACCGTTTTCAACCGGATGCCGTGGTATCCACGGTGAATGAATTGATGCTGAGCATTGATGCGCTGATGCTACAACAAGGTAAAAATCCTGCACGTGAATTGCTTGCGGAAAATGAACCGGAACGTTTGGCGGCCTTGCATGAACTGCAATTGCTTCAACCTGAAACTTTACTGATTTATCAGCAGTATATTGAAGAAGCCTGCCAGGCATTTAACGTGAAATATGCGCAAATTTCCCTGGTTGATGAAAAATGGGTGAATACCCCAGCCAGCCCGCTGGCAGATGAAAATCAAAATCCGATAGAGGCACGCATTCCCCGGGAAGAATCCATTTGTACCCATCTGGTTCATCAGAATGAAGCACTGATTATTGAGGATATAGACCGAGATCCGCGTTTTACCCATAACCCGGAGTTAAACAGAAATAAAATCAAATTTTATGCCGGTGTACCTTTACGTACTAAACAAGGTCTGGTGTTAGGCAGCTTTTGTGTTCTGGATAAGCAAATTCGGCAGATGAGCGAAGATGATCTGGTGTTATTAAACCAGCTTGCAGACGATTTAATTCAGACACTGACGAGTGACAAGGCGCAAACCCAAAAGCTAGAGGAAATTGCCAAGTTACAACAAGCCAAGGGTGGCTCTCTTCAGGATTTTTTAAGCTAAAAAAAGGCTAAAAGCGAAAACAAAACTCATCTTCCTGGAAAATGAGCTGGATCTCCCGACGAAGCATAAGCATGAAACTTGCAAAGTTAAATCACTTTTCAATTTTTGACGTGCTCTATTTTTTCACCTCATCGGTCTTTGACTCGGTCTGCATGTCGTATTTACCAAAGACCCTCAAAGCATTAACCAATGAATTAACTTGTAAAGCGAACTCCTTGTTAGATTAATACAAAAAATTCAGTGCAATTGATCCATATTCAAAAAATCAAAAGGAAGCAAGTATGAGTGCGAATTATGTGAACTATCGTCCCGAAGTAGAGCAAAAACAGGAAAATGAAGAAGAGGATATTCTGCATATTACAGAACAGATGGCACAGACCAATAACCAGGTTTTTGACCGGCACCGTCATGCGGTTCGTGATGCACATGCAAAATCCCATGGTTTCTTAAAAGGCATTTTGACCGTTCCTGAAAATTTGCCGGCTCATTTGGCTCAAGGGATTTTTGCTCATCCGGGCTATTATGACGTGATGGTACGTCTATCGGCTGCGCCCGGCGATCTGCATAGCGATAAAACTCCGGCTCCGCATGGTTTCGCCCTTAAAATTTTAAATGTGCCGGGACAGCGCTTATTGCCGAATGATCCAAGCGATGGTCATCATCAGGATTTTCTGATGGTCAATATTCCGGTGCTGACTTTTGGAACAGTGCGTAAATATAAGCAAATGCTGCCTTTTATTACGGAAGCAGAACAGGCGCCTGAACCGGTTATGCGTAGCTTGCGTCAGGTGATGCGCGGCGTAGATTATCTGGTAAATCGCGCAGGCTTTCCCGCACCTGCAAGCTTAAAAGGTCTGGCGCGTAGCCAGCATCATGTATTGGGCGAAACCTATCATAGTATGGCAGCGCTTCGTTATGGCGATTATATTGCCAAAATCAGTGTCGCACCCGAATCTGACTCGGTGAAGAAACTCACCGGTATCCAGATGCAAATCAATGATGATTCCGCTATTCGTGACATCGTCCGGGATTTCTTTCAGAAGAATACGGCAGATTATGTGATTCGTGCGCAGCTATGTACCGATTTGAGGACTATGCCCGTCGAGGATGCGGCTGTGCTGTGGAAAGAACAGGAATCACCGCATCAGGTCATTGGTCATTTGCACTTTCCCCAACAGGATACTTTCAGTCCGGCACGTCGGGTGTATTCCGATGACGTGCTGTCTTTTAACCCTTGGCATGGCGTGACAGAACATCAGCCATTGGGTTCCATTATGCGGGTGCGTATGCAGGCATATGAACGTTCATCGTCTTTTAGGCATCGCATGAATACCCAGCCGCGTACAGAACCGCATCAGATTGATGACATGCCGGATTAAGGGGTTTATGTTCGGATGCCAGAATTAAATTAAAGCTATCTGCTTGAGCACAGCTGTTTTTAATGTAGAAATATTCTGGAAGCTGTTGAGCATTTTTCAGTAGAGCTAAATGCAGTGAAAATCCACTCTGAATGTCATACCAAAGCCATACAGAGCCAGGAATCAACAGCAGTAGACTTAAGCACACAAAACAACAAAAAGTGAGAAAAACAAATGCCCAGTACAGTCAAACTTCACCGTGTATTCACTGCACCCCCAGAACGGGTGTTTAGAGCCTTTACAGATCCTGATGCCTTGGTGAAATGGATGGCGCCGCATGGTTTTACCGCCAAAGTCCATCATCTTGATGCGAAAGTGGGAGGCAGCTATAAAATGTCCTTTAGCAATTTTACCACCGGTACCAGCCAGTCTTTTGGCGGAACCTATCATGAAATTATGCCTAACCAGTTGTTGCGCTATACCGACCAGTTCGACGACCCAAACTTACCCGGTCAAATTGACGTCACGATTCAGCTCCACCCGGTTTTTGTGGGCACGGAAGTGCATATCACCCAATCGGGTATTCCAGATGTGATTCCGGCAGAGGCCTGTTATCTGGGATGGCAGGAATCCTTGCAATTGCTGACTTTATTGGTCAATGCCGAAATTCCAGATCAATAAATAGATGACCCATGCAAATTCAAATCAAGCGTGCCTATGCCGAAGTTTTAGCGTCAGATGGTAAACGGATTCTGGTCGATCGACTTTGGCCCAGAGGCATCAAAAAGCAGGATGCTCAAATTGATATGTGGCCCAAGGAAATCACGCCCTCGACTGAACTGCGCAAATGGTACGCGCAGGATCCTGAACATTGGGAGATATTTCAACAGCGCTATACAGCGGAACTTGTTCAGCAAGCCAAGACATTGCAGCAAATTCGGAAGATCGCTGAGCAGGAACAAGTCACTTTAATTACTGCAGCCAAGAGCATAGATTATAACCATGTGATTGTACTGAAAAGCTTTTGGAACAAGGCTGATCTTTATCTTGTCTGCTTTTATTCCATGGAATAAGTAGGGTTTTAAGCAAGAGATTGACTTGTAAAATGCTATAGTAGAGTTTTTGGTGGTGTTTTAAAAAGTATGCTGACATTAAATGAAGCCATTATTGATGTAAAAGAAGGTTAAGTCGAAGGCTTTAAAATGGTTTTCAAGCTTTTTGGAGAAATTACAACTTCTTCTAAAACCACGCCTTATTCGATGCCTTATTTTGCAATTATTACCTTCAATTCCTACAGTAAAAAACTTACCAATACTTTGCTTGCAGTTTTTAAAAGCAGTGATGAAACTATCCCAATGATCACTTGCAATTCGGGTGTAGTGAATACCTAATTGTTTAAGCTTTGTCTTCAACCTTTGGACTGTAGCTAAATCTCTCTTACCCCAAACATAAGCAACAATCTCACCTGTTTCTCGATGGTAGGCGTAAATAAGCCATTGTTTATTATTTTTATTTCCAACAAAAGTCCAGAATTCAGTAAGCATCCGGCTAACACAGCCTTACCAAGCGATCCTATAAGCCTTAATTTAGTTCCCACCTAAAAACAAGTGGGGACTTAATCCATGAACATGGATATATATTCAGCAACACCTCCTGTTGCTAAAAAACGTAAGCGTCCGCTGAACA
>NZ_DDLD01000028.1:0-9675 GCF_002339435.1 Acinetobacter sp. UBA2581
TTTACTACTTCGCTATTTTTTTAAGCTAAAAGTGTCAACACACCCCAGCTATTCACGTCACACTTTAAAATAAATTTTAAATCATTACCTGTTAAGTAGGGTCTGTTGACATTTCAAGTATAGAATTTACCCGATAAAGGTAGCCAAATAAATATACAAGCTAATGCAACTGCCCCCTCATAGCTACACTTTAGCTTATCATATCGTGTTGCTATTCCTCTGAACTGCTTTAACCTACAAAATGCATTCTCAACTAAGTGTCTGATTTTATATAAATACCAATCCATATGATCATTATTTGACTGAGTATTTGATTTTCTTGGAATATTCGCTTTAGTTTTTTTCACAGATATTTGTTCTCTTAATGATTCAGAGTCATATCCTTTGTCTGCACAACATACTTCCGTTTCACTCAAATCAAGTTTTTCAATCATTTTGGGAGCAATCTTGACATCATGTATCGTTCCATCGGAGATAATAATTTCGATTGGATTACCATCCGCATCAACAGCTAAGTGTATTTTAGAACTATTTCCACCAATGCTTTTAGAAATATCCTGATCTTTTATTCCAGCAGAATGTTGGTGTGCCCGAACATGACTAGCATCAATAAAAACCCATTCCATATCAGCATTTGAAGAAATTAATTTAAATATTTTCATTAACTTATCATTTTTACACCAACGATTATATTTTTTAAAGATTGAGTTATACGAACCAAATTCTTTAGGCAAATCACGCCATGGGCAGCCTGTTCTTATTCTATAAAGTATTGCTTCGACAAAATTTCTCAAATTAGATTTGGAATAGATATCAAAATTTCGGAAAATAGAAAGTAACTTAGACCAGTGTTGATCATTCAGCATTGTACGAGGCATAGCGAGAAGTAAATTTGGTTTGGCGATTAAATTTTACTTTCTCGCTATTTTTTTGAACAGAAAATGTCAACAGGCCCTAATTAAAACAAGAAATAACGCTGTGCCATTGGCAATAATTCTGCTGGTTCACAGGTCAAATGTATGCCATCTGCCCGTACTTCGTAGATTTCCGAATCAACTTCCATCACTGGTGTATAGGTGTTGTGCTTCATATCGGCTTTTGAAATATTACGTGTGTTTTTACATGCAGAAATGATTTTCTTCAGACCTAATTTTTCCGCTACACCATTATTAATTCCTGCCTGAGACAAGAAGGTAATACAGGTGTTATGCACACCGCGGGCATTTGCGCCAAACATGGGACGGTAGTGCACAGGCTGCGGCGTTGGAATGGACGCATTAATATCCCCCATTGGTGCTGCTGCAATCATACCGCCTTTAATAATCATGGCAGGTTTAACACCAAAAAATGCAGGTTTCCACAGCACCAAGTCTGCCAGCTTACCTTCTTCGACCGAGCCGACTTCATGACTCAAACCGTGGGTAATGGCTGGATTAATTGTATATTTCGCAATATAACGTTTAACCCGCTGATTATCGGTATGTGGCGTATCACCTTCTAGCGGTCCACGCTGCACTTTCATTTTATGTGCGGTTTGCCATGTACGAATAATCACTTCGCCCACACGCCCCATTGCCTGTGAATCAGACGACATCATGGAAATTGCGCCCAAATCTTGCAAAATATCTTCCGCGGCAATGGTTTCACGACGAATTCGACTTTCGGCAAATGCAACATCTTCTGAAATCGCAGGATCTAAATGATGACATACCATCAGCATGTCCAAATGCTCATCAATGGTATTAACCGTATATGGGCGCGTCGGATTGGTTGAAGATGGCAACACGTTGGCCTGACCAATAGCTTTTAAAATATCAGGCGCATGACCACCACCTGCACCTTCAGTATGATAGGTGTGAATGGTACGCTGTTTAAATGCCGCCAACGTTTCTTCTAAAAAGCCGCTCTCGTTTAAAGTATCAGTATGAATTGCGACTTGCACATCATATTCATCCGCGACAGTCAAACAGTTATCAATGGCAGCAGGGGTTGAACCCCAATCTTCATGCAGTTTTAAACCCACCACACCTGCTTCAATCTGCTCGCGGACAGGATCGGGCAAACTCAAATTTCCTTTGCCCAATAGCCCAATATTCATAGGTAAATCATCGATGGCTTGCAACATGGTCGCAATATGCCATGGTCCCGGTGTCACTGTGGTTGCGGATGTCCCTGCTGCTGGACCTGTTCCGCCACCAATCATAGTGGTTGTACCTGACATGAGTGCAGTTTCTACCTGTTGCGGGCAAATCCAGTGAATATGCGTGTCAATGCCGCCTGCAGTTAGAATTTGACCTTCCCCCGCAATCACTTCCGTGGCCGCTCCCAACGGAATGGTGATATTGGGTTGTATGTCAGGATTTCCCGCCTTACCAATTTTCCAGATACGACCATTCTTTAAACCGACATCGGCTTTCACAATGCCCCACCAATCGACAATAAGTGCATTGGTAATGACGGTATCGGCAACATCATCTGCCAACAATTGGGATTGCCCCATGCCGTCTCGAATGACTTTACCACCACCGAATTTAACTTCTTCACCATAAGTGGTCAGGTCTTGTTCGACTTCAATAAACAGTTCCGTATCCGCCAAACGAACACGATCCCCTACGGTTGGTCCGAACATTTCCGCATATGCACGACGTGACATTTTCATCATAGATTACTCTAAATTCTTAAAAGATTTTGATGGCCCGACTTAGTCAAGTTTCCCCATCACTCGACCCGCAAAACCATACACTTCACGCTTTCCTGCTAGTGCCACCAATTCGACATCTCGGCTCTGACCCGGCTCAAACCGTACTGCGGTGCCCGCAGCAATATTCAAACGGTAGCCTTTGGCACGCTCGCGCTCAAATTGCAAAGCATCATTGGCTTCATAAAAGTGAAAATGCGAACCAATTTGAATTGGTCGATCCCCAGCGTTCGCAACCGTTATTTTTAGGGTTTCACGTCCAACATTTAACTCAATATCGCGATCTGACGTAATTACTTCACCTGGAATCATCTTTATTCCTTATAGTTCTTTACATAATCGGTTGATGTACAGTCACCAGTTTTGAACCATCTGGAAAGGTTGCTTCAACTTGGACTTCAACAATCATTTCTGCGATGCCATCCATCACATCATTGCGGCTCAGTAAAGTCGTGCCGTAGTGCATCAGCTCGCTTACGCTCATGCCATCGCGTGCACCTTCAAGCAAGGCAGCAGAAATATACGCAATCGCTTCAGGATAATTCAGCTTTAAACCACGTGCTTTACGGCGCTCTGCAACCAAACCCGCGGTAAAAATTAAAAGTTTGTCTTTTTCTGTTGGATTTAATTCCATATCTTTTACCTATTTAAACGTGGAGATGCTTCGCTCATGAGCTATACATGACCAAAAATCGTTGTGTCATTTGGTCTTGAAATTACAGGCTAAAATGAATTTAAGTTCTCCAAATACGTGGGAATTCTTCATCCAGATCGTACCAATAGCGTCTTAATTTCGCTCTGATGGCAGCAAAAGCATCGTGACATTGCCGAACATCATTCCCCAAATAGCGCGCACAAATCACATCATCCAAAACCGTTAAGGTGACAGGTACATCCATACGCATCATCAGTTCACGGATTAAATCCAAATACTGTTCTAAATCTAGACTGGCACGATATTGCATGGGGGGCACGGCCCAGAAACTCCCCATCACAGATTGACCATGCATGCCTAGGCATGAACTTAACCAGCGGTCATTGCCCTTAAAACTTAAAGTATCTGCCACCAACAAAGTTTGATTACGGAACAATTTGAACTGGTTGCTATAGGCACCATCACTAAATTGCTCTTCACGTGCTTGGCGACCAATGACCAACATGTCCCAACCAATAAAACTGGCTGCATGATCCAAATGAATGATGGTTTCTGAATGCGCATTCGCACCATTAAACAGCATGGTTTCTTGCGGCAGCCATTCAAAAATAGCATCAGCATTCAAACAAATATTGATATGCTGATAGGCCTTTTTACCATTGGTTTTGTACCATTTACCTGCGCCCGGGGTGGTCACTAAGGCATGAGCCTGCGCATCGACAGACATATCAAAAGTCAGGTGATCCCCACCCGCAATGCCCGCAGGTGGATGCACAATAATGGCATGGCAAACCCCTGTTTTTTCAGGCCAAAGCATTTTTTGTACCCGAACAGGACCATAATGTTTGCGGTGATGTAACACCGTGCATTCAGGCTCTTTTTGAGCCTGAAAACCGAGTTCCAACTTGGCAAACCATAATTGAGCATCATGCGTTCGACTGACGGTTAAATCCTGCATGCTTCCTCTGCGTGATCAATACCAATAATTTGCTGTGCTGAAATTTGTTCATCAAAACGACCTAAAAATCATTAAGCCAAACCAATCAATGCAACAACTGCGGCAATTCCACCGACAATTTTCTTACCATGTGGCACATATTTTTGTACCAATGCACCTAAACCCAAGCCACCTGCGTAGATACAAGACATAGCAACAACCATGCCGAAGACTAAACCGATCACATGACCTGAATGACTCAATTCGGCACCATGCGCCATACCATGAAAACTTGCTAAAACCATAGTCGCAACTGCAAACAGTCGATTGGCTTTGGTCCATAGGGCAATGGCAAGAACAGATAAGGAGAAAACAATGCCGTATTCAGCAATATTTGCGGAAACGATATGCAACTGCCCAAGGCTAAAACCCGCAATCATGGCCACAACTAAACCCAACAATCCGCCTACTTTCCAACGATTAGCCGCTGACCACAGCAGCACACCAAAAGCGATTGCCATTGTGAGGTGATCAATTCCAGTAAATGGATGAATAAAGCCCGTCAAGAAACTATTCTGTTGTTCATGTCCGGGATGTGCCATTGCCCACATTGGAAAAGCTGCGGCGAAAGTGGCTAAAGTTCTTTTTAAATAAGTCATGGTGTTTCCCCGAATTAAGCTTTGAATAGACCTTGTTTTTCAATGAACGAAATAATAATTTCCAAACCTTCTTTGGTTTTCATATTGCTAAACAAGAACGGCTTATCGCCACGCATACGTTTAGCATCTTGGTCCATCACACTTAGGTTTGCGCCGACCATTGGTGCCAAGTCGGTTTTATTGATAATCAACAAATCGGATTTGGTAATGCCTGGACCACCTTTACGTGGAATCTTTTCTCCCCCCGCCACATCAATCACATACAGGGTTAAATCTGAAAGCTCAGGACTAAATGTCGCTGCCAAATTATCTCCACCACTTTCAATAATAATCAGCTCAAGCCCATCAAACTTTTCACATAAATCATCAATTGCCGCGAGGTTAATAGACGCATCTTCACGAATGGCAGTATGCGGACAACCACCTGTTTCCACCCCAACAATACGCTCTGGAGACATGGCTTCATTGCGGGTTAAAAAGTTTGAATCTTCTTTGGTATAAATGTCATTGGTGACGACAGCCATATTATATTTTTCACGCAAGGCCTGACATAAATTCAAGGTCAGCGCTGTTTTACCCGACCCGACTGGTCCACCAATTCCTACACGTAATGGGCTACGTTGTGACATGTTTTTTCCTCTTAAAATTATGATCTGAATAGTCTTGAATATTGGGTCTCGTGGTGCATACTGAGCATGGCATATTGCGGTAAAGCACTACTGATTTCTGTGTCTGGCAATGCCAGCGCACGCGTAATTGCTGCGGGAATAAGCGCATGTAAATGCCACAAAATACGCTGACCACTCATCTGTCCAAGCGGTACGGTTTTAACTGCCGCCAAGACCTGATTTTCTAAAAGGGTAAAGGTATAAGCCGTGAGTACTTCTGTTTGATTTAGCCCCAAGGTGCCACACAGGTTTCCATACACTGGAACAAAGCCCAGCTGTTTTTTCACTTTAACGGGTTGCTTTAATACGTCTCTAATCCATGCATTTAAAGAAAATGCCAACTGTTTCGATTCTGCCAGTAGCTCTTTACTCTCACGGCTGGCGCGGTAAAAGTTTGCCCAGTAAGTAAAATTTACTTCGTCATCACTGTATTGCATTAAACGTTTCAGCACTGGCAACTCAAAACGAACCAAGAGCATTTCCAGCACTTCTTCAAAATAAGCAATGCTGGAGGCTTCATCATGAATCAGCCCTCGATCAATGGCACTTTCCACACCTTGCGAATAGCAATATGCCCCTATCGGTAACGCAGTTGATGACAAGGTCAACAAGCTGAGTAGTTGTGACGGATTAGTGATGGACATGATGTAAAGTCTTGATTGGGCTTAAGCGATGATCATGTTGATGTTGTGCATAAGCACCGCTTTCTGGTTCAAAAGGATGATCTACCTCTGCAACGTTTAATCCCAAACCCACTACCATTTCAGCCAGTACATGATCTGGTTCGAAATATAATGCTGTTGGCGTCAACATTAAGGGAACGTGACGATTGCCGAGATGATATGCAGCTTTTAATAAATCAAATTCTTGCTGTGCCGAAACTTTCATCAGTTTTTCTGGTTTCGCTTCAACTTTAAGAATATTTCCGCTTTCCGTCGAAATATATGATCCACTGCGTAAAATGCCTGTGCGTGGCAAATCTGCACCAATATCTACCCCATTTTTTAAAGTTGCACGAAAACGGCTCTTTTGGCGCGTATCGAAAGTCAGCTCAATGACATCAAAGTCACAATTTTCTGTAACTGCTTCTAATCGTTGAGTATAAATTTCCATTTTTTCTCCATGCTTGACTTTGTTTTAGGACTGCTTTTGATTCAAATTGATTCAAAATATAAATCGCTTTCACAAAATGCACCACCCCAACGTTCAAAGCAATTATTGCGCCAATTTTTCTACATACACCACATTTAAGCGTATATATTGCTCAGAAACTCCAAATGAAAACTTCAAGAAAATATGATTTCTCATTTAAATGATGTCAGGACATTTAAGAAAAAAATAGCAGCTGTCGGGTTATTTGAGATGGATGTTGTATCCACTCTTTGGATTAGAATAGATTTTCCCGCACTTTTTCTAGAGTTTTCCCCAATAAATATTAAAAAACCCTGATGCAAAATCATCAGGGTTATTGATTTGATCGAAATTCAGCTTATTAAAAAGCAGATATCTGAAAAATCATTTATTTTTCCAAAGTCTTACATAGAGAACAAATAACACCTTTGTGCTTATGTGAATACATAATATCAGGTCTTTCATAATCTTCATCACATGACACACAATGATAAACTGTTGCTATAGGTAGCCCAGTAGCATCATAACGTGGTTCTTTTACCCCATCATCTGTAGCTTTAATATAATATTTTCCTTTCGTAATTAAACCCATGATTGGGGTCAAAACAAAGCCCAAAATCAGAGCAATTAAAGGTGAATATGGCATTAGAAATTCACCCAACATGCCAAAAAAGGTTGCAATGGAGACTCCTGCAGCGACAAGAAATGACACCATACCTACTGGGTTTATATTATAAAGCATATCACGGCGATATTCTGGTTCTTTTGGAGAGAGCTTCAGTAAGTATTTATTCACTGTGATATCAGTCGCTACAACCACAACCCATGCAATGGCAAAATTAGAATAAAAACCTAAAATCTTACCAAGCACTGCGAACATATTACCTTCCATCAACGCAAGAGCAATTGCAAGGTTAACCAATACAAATACAATACGACCTGGATAATGCTTGCTGATACGTGTATAAGCACTGGTCCATGCCAATGAACCCGAATATGCATTTGTTACATTAATCTTGATTTGTGAAATAACAACCAAAATTACCGCTAAAGTAAGTGCAAACCAACCTGGAAGCATATCATGGAAAGCTGCGTTAAACTGTTGTACAGGTTCCGTGCTATCCACCCCAGGAATTTTAGTCAGCAAATAAAAACCAAGGAAAGCACCAATAATTTGTTTGATTGCGCCTAGAATTACCCAACCTGGACCCGCTGAAATAACAGCTATCCACCACGATTTGCTATTTTCTTTAGTTTTTGCAGGCATAAAACGTAGGTAATCAATTTGTTCACCAATTTGCATAATTAAAGATAAACAAATTCCAGCACCCAACATAATTGCAGCCACATCTATTGCTGCAAAACCACCATTTCCAGCATAAGCAGCGAATTGACTTACAAGCTCAGGTTCTTGATAAATCAAATAAGCAACAGGGCCAATCATTAAGATCAACCAGATAGGTGTGGTCCAAACTTGTAAAGTACTTAAGGCTTTCATCCCATAAATGACCAATGGAATAACCATAATAGTAGAAATGAGATAGCCCATCCATAAAGGAATTCCGAGCCCAAGCAATAAGCCTTGAGCCATGATAGAACCTTCGAGAGCGAAGAAAATAAAAGTAAAACTTGCAAAAATAATACTCGTCAGTACCGATCCAAAATATCCAAAACCAGCACCACGCGTAATCAGATCTAAATCGATATTATAGCGAGCTGCATAATAAGCTAATGGAAGACCTGTTAAAAAGATAATAAGTGCAGCAAATAAAATAGAAAAAATGGCATTCGTTGTCCCATATGTCATACCAATGCTAGCACCAATCGAAAAGTCTGCCAGATATGCAATACCTCCTAATGCCGTAATTGCGACGACTTTAGGACTCCAACGACGGAAACTATATGGAGCATAACGTAAAGTATAGTCTTCAAGTGTTTCGTTTGCAGCAGAAGATGGCTTTTCAATAAAAGTATCTTGCATAGGTTGATTTTGCATACCAAAAAATATCTCTGAGTTTCATACTTCTCACAAAAAAGCAAAATTAATGCCAACTTTTAATTTTTCTATCAAATTTTTAGGATTTAGCCCAACATGCTACAATCATATTGTTTTATAAGCATAATCTTTTCAACATATATATCGTGTCGTACATACCTAGCTGATCACGACTGACTGTACTAAAACTTTGCAACCGCCAAAACTTTTCTGCCGCAGGTAAAAATGGATCCGTATGCAAATATAAATGCTGAATATTTTGTTGCTGTGCATATGCAAATAACAACTGGCAAAGCTCTGTCGCGATTCCCTGTCTACGATACTCAGGCAATACAAAAATCAATTGCTTGGTTTCCTGTTTATACTCTTCCACAGGAACTAACCAAATTCTCTTTAACGCTTGTAGCTCTTCCGATGTTTCATGATCCATTTCACAAAGGCCTTTAACTGCTTCTTTTTCTAAAATCATGCGCAAATCAAACAGCTCATTATAAAACTTAAAATCCAAGGGTTTGACTTCCCACCCCCTACGGAAATGTACATTAACGTAGTCTTCTTATTCTAAGCGATACAAGGCCTGACGAATGGGGGTACGGTTAATTTCCTATTTTTCTGAAATATCTGATTCAGTAAAACGTTGTGCAGGTTTAAGCTGAAAACGGCTTTGTTGCACAAACCTACCGATAAGGTCTTATTCCGCAGTATAATTCCTAGATGAATAAACCTACACCCAAAATCTTTCGTACAACTAATTGGTCCACATATAAGCGCGCCTTAATTAATCGAGGCAATATTTCCATTTGGTTTGATCCTTTGACTCAATGGTATGCTCATCCATAAGCAAAACATGGACGAAATCAAACTTACTCCGATACGGCTATTCAATGCTGCTTAATGATCAAATCTTTATTTAATAGGACTTACGCATTGA
>NZ_DDLD01000014.1:0-2981 GCF_002339435.1 Acinetobacter sp. UBA2581
GTTGCTGTAGAAGCATGTTTAGTTCGTCTGATCACAGATACGTTATAAAGTAGTTTGAGACTTTTTTAAATCCCTCAATGCGTAAGTCCTATTTTATTTAATTTCTCCGCCCAGATCGGTGCAATCCCAGTATGAATTGAACCGGTGACCGGATCTTCATTAATCCCGTTACTTGGTGCAAAATAACGTGATATACAATCATATTGAGTATCGCCAGCGGTAATCGCGACATCCAGTAATGGACCCACCGCTGTAATCGCGGTTCTTTTTCCATTCAGCTGCTTCAGCAATTCAATATTGGGTTGCTCATCCAGCACATCCTGCACTGATTCATATTCAATAATATAACCTTGTGTATTCAGATAAACATTTTTAAAAGGCTTCGTCAGCGCCTGTCTTAAGGCTTCCGGGTAATCTGTGATGAGTTCAGGCTGACGGATTGGGAAATTCATCCGGATTTTGCCATCTTCATCCTGGCGTACTGTAAAAATACCTAGATCTTTGACATGAAAATAAATGGTTTTTGCAGAGCTAAAATCCTTGAACAGTACAAAGCTACTGGCCAATGTGGCATGTCCGCAAAAATCCACTTCCTTGGTCGGTGTAAACCAGCGAATTTCATAATTTTCTGCATCCAGCACTTTGACAAAAGTGGTCTCAGACAGATTATTTTCCAGGGCAATATTCTGCATCAGGTGATCATCCAGCCAAGCATCCTGCACGATGACTGCAGCAGGATTTCCCTTAAATAGAGCCGTCGTAAAAGCATCCACCTGGTACATTTTCATTTTCTTTACTCCTGTATGTAGGTGTTTAGTTTAAAAGCTTTTTTCCAGAAGGGGAATTTTATATGCTGTGGATCAGATGATTTATTTTTCTCCCTTTTCACTCATTAAGGTTCTTTATGAACAATTCACATATTCAAACTGTACCTTTAGAAAAAGCCTATCGCCTGATTACGCACGGTCCAACAGTACTGGTGTCTGCCAATGATGGGCAAGACACTGATGTCATGACCGCTGCCTGGGCATGTGCACTCGAATTCAGTCCAGCAAAAGTTACCGTAGTGCTGGATAAAAGCACCAAGACCCGAAAAATAATTGAAAATTCTGGCAACTTTGCACTGCAGATTCCCACCCTCAAACAGCTGGAAATGGTATATAGCCTGGGAACATTGAGTCTGTACAATGACCCGGAGAAACTGGAGCAGTCCGGTGTGCAGTTATTCAAATTCGCAAATCAAGAGATTCCAGTTGTAGAAGGTTGTGCCGCCTGGATTTTATGTGAGCTGATTTCCGAACCACATAACCAGCAGACCCATGACCTGTTTATTGGTAAGGTCATTGCCGCTTATGCCGATGATCGGGTGTTCCGTGATGGGCACTGGTACTATCATGAAGTCAGCGAAGAATGGAAAAGTATTCATCATGTCGCCGGTGGTCACTTCTATACCATTGGCGAAGCTGTCGCAGTAAAAGATGCAGAATAAATAACTGATCTTTTTAAACAAATTATATAAAAAATTCTTGCAAACAGGCGGCCTTGACCACAGTCAGACTGCCTGAATTTATGCTACTTTATCCATAATATCTGTTTGGTCTGATGTCTTATGATGCCGTTTAAAATCCACTGTATTGATGTCAAAAACTCATTACAAAATTATATCTGGTTACTTGAACATACACCGACGCATCAGGTCGCGGTCATTGACCCCACTGAAGCTGAGCTAGTTCAGGATTACTGCGCCGAACACGGGCTTGAGCTAAGTCAGATCTGGCTCACCCACTGGCATAAAGATCATATCGCTGGTGTTCCGGATTTAATTCGAAAACAAACATTACCGATATATGGCCCAAAAGCTGAGCTGGAAAAAATTCCGTTTATTAATCATCCACTTGAACATGACGACCAGTTCAGTTTTCATGGTGTTGAGGTACAGATTATTGCCGTACCGGGTCATACCCTAGGCCATATCGTGTACTTCCTGGATGCCATTGATATGCTGTTTTGTGGCGACACTCTGTTTGCTATGGGCTGTGGACGGGTATTTGAAGGTACTTATCAGCAGATGTACCACTCTCTGGCTCGCCTGGCTGCCCTACCGCCACGTACCCAGGTTTATTGCACGCATGAATACACCTTGTCGAATGCACAGTTTGCCAAACATGTAGAACCGGATAATCCAGCAATTCTGGAACGTTTCGAACAGGTTGAGCGTATGCGCATGCTTGGACAATGCACCTTACCCAGTACTATTGCAGCAGAACTGGAAACCAATCCTTTTTTACGCGCAGACAGTGTCGAAGAGTTTCAACGTTTACGCGTGATGAAAGACTCGTTTTAAACTATAGCTGCTTAGAGCAGCTGATGCTTCTGAGCATAGTCATCCAGTTCTTGCTGGGTGACCACTCGTACCGCATTCATTTCATCAATCCTGACCAGCAATAATCCACCCAAAGCAGGTTGATAACGACGCGCACTACCGAATGGCGTATACGCCACTTTGGACTGTACCGAAAAATCCAGCCAGTCTTCATGACCCAGCATCACAGCAACCGGCTCCTGCCTTTGTTGCTGCATAAGTTCAATTTGCTGTTTGACGTACTGTTCAATATTTAATTCAGTCATCATCAATCTTATTTAAATTATATCCATGACAGTATAAAGGGCTGAGCCTAACACCATGACCTGAATACTCAGAAACTTTACTGGATTGTATATTTTTCAGCCTTATTCAAACTCTAAAACTTCAAACCACGCTAATTCCTAATTTAAAATGAATAATATATAAACAATAGATCTCTTGCGAAAGTCATTATTGCAAGTTTATCCGGTTTACGAGTGCAGCAATTAAGTTAATGCGTAAACCGAATCTTTTCCGTCTATTTCGATAGCGTTCACTTAATATTCTAAATGTTTTCAATTGACTATTAATGTGTTCGATCACAACTCGTATTTTCCCAATCATTTTATTGTACTTT
>NZ_DDLD01000031.1:0-6888 GCF_002339435.1 Acinetobacter sp. UBA2581
CGTCAATGCGTAAGTCCTAGAAATCATCAATTACGCAAAATAATTCGGTACTATTAAACATCGGGACTAGAGTTTTAAGTTTTGTGTGGTAACTCAACTGATGGCTCTAGTCCTCTTATTTTTCAAGTCAATTTTTTATCCGCGATTCGGGTTAATAAGAATATTGATATCTTATTAATGGTTTTAGATACCTTTATAGAACCAGATTTTTTCAATTTTCCTCGGTAACAAATTCAAGAATAGAAAGGCGATGACCATCAAGTTTCAGTATAAAAAACGCACAAAAAGACCAAATGTTTTTTATTACGCAATTTGAATTGGTAAATTTTTGTACAAAAGAAGTGATGTAGAAAAAATATTTATAGATAGCATTATTTTTATTAATATTATATTTAATTCCTCTTAAATTATTGAATTTAAAATTTAAAATTTTCTTAAATTAAAATTAACAAAAGGATTAGATTAGCTAAACTTCATAACATTATTAATACTTTTCCTTCATTATTTGAAACTAAAAAATTAAATGAGTGTACTATATTTAGTAAAAACGTAATTAAGGTGAAGCATTTAATGTCTATTTCTCCCTTATCTAAGGCTGTCTATACATCCTTAGTTGGATTGCTATTGGCAAATACAACTACTCAGGCCGCTGATGCATTTAGTGCAGAAAGTCCGTGGATGTTGGGTGACTGGAATGGTCAACGTATTCAGCTTCAAGAGCAGGGCTATGATTTTAGCTTTGGATATACAGGTGAAATGGCAACTTTACTTGACGCGAAACGCTCAAATAGCCATGGCACAGAATATACAGGTCAGTTAAACCTGGGTACTCATCTGGATCTGGAAAAAATTGCTGGCTGGCAAGACACTGAAGCACAAATTACAGTAACTCATCGCGATGGTCGCAACCTTTCGAATACTTCTGATGCGCTTACAGGACATTTAAGTTCAGTTCAGGAAGTATGGGGTCGCGGTCAAACTTGGCGTCTAACAGATTTCTGGATCAAGAAACAATTCTTGGATCAAAAACTGGATGTAAAAGTCGGACGTTTTGGTGAAGGTGAAGACTTTAACAGTTTTGATTGTGACTTCCAGAATCTGGCATTGTGCGGTTCACAAGTGGGTAACTGGGTAGGGGATCAATGGTATAACTGGCCAGTTTCTCAATGGGCTGCGCGGGTTAAATATAACGTTACCCCAGAAGTTTATACTCAGGTAGGGGTTTATGAATACAACCCTGAAAATGCTGACAATCGTGGCAAAGGCTTTAACCTGAGCACAGACGGATCTAAAGGCGCGATTATTCCTGCAGAAGTGGTGTGGACACCGAAACTAGGTGAGCAAAAACTGCCAGGTGAATATCGTGCCGGTTATTACTACAGTACCGCTGATGCCAAAATATTTGATGGCGTGACTCTACAAGATGAACAAACCCAAAATGGTCATCATCACGGGGGGTGGATTGTAGCTAAGCAACAGCTGACTTCACATCAAGGGGATACATCACGTGGTTTAAGCGGTTTCGTGAACGTCACTGTTCATGACTCTAAAACCAACCAAGTTAGTGATATGCAAAATATCGGTCTTGTCTACAAAGGTGCGATGGATGCCCGTCCACAGGATGAAATTGCTTTGGGTGTTGCCCGGATCAATATGAACAATGATGTATTGGGTAACCGTAGTGAAGAAGTCGATGCAGAAATCTATTACGGCATTCATGCAACTAACTGGCTAACCATTCGTCCAAACCTGCAATATGTCCATCATGTCGGCGCATATAAAGACGGTGAAAATGTCTGGGTAGGCGGAATCAAGTTTAATACGTCGTTCTAATCGGAGTTTTTAGTTGCAAATACACAATTGATTCTTCCATTACTTTGGGGCATTGATGAACTGATACTCCAAGTATTCATGTATTTATAACTAAGAACTTAACAATATGGTGTCTATGCCGCTTAAGTGCTTAGACGTTCAAGAAATCAAAAAAAAGGTGTTCAATATGAATACTTCGTCTTCAGGTTCAGTACTGAAAACGATTCTGGCAGCTATTGCTGCCATTTTCGGTTTGGTTCTGCTATTTGGAGGAATATATCTGGCAACACTTGGTGGGTCTTGGTACTACATCATTGCCGGTCTGTTCTTCCTGGCGACAGCAGTGTTATTACAAAAACGTAAAAGCACAGCTCTTATTGTTTATGCAGTATTGGTCCTTGGTACAGTGGTATGGGGGCTTTGGGAAGTGGGTTCAGACTTCTTTGCACTGGCACCACGTCTAGATATTTTAGGTCTATTCGGTCTGGCTCTGCTGATTCCTGCAGTGACTCGTGGTTTTGGTGACAGCAAAGCTGCAAAAATAGCGCTGACTGGCTCCTTGGCAATTACGATTGCTGTCATGATTTACTCTGTATTTAATGACCCGCAAGAAATCCGTGGCGAATTAAAATCACAGCAGCCTGCAGTGCATCAGTCTATTCCAGGTATTGCTGACGAAGACTGGCCAGCCTATGGTCGTACTCAGTCAGGTTTACGTTATTCTCCATTAAAACAGATTACTGCTGATAACGTAAAAGATCTGGAGTTAGCTTGGGAATTTCATACCGGTGATGTAAAAACGGATAAAGATTCTGGTGAAACTACGAATCAGGTAACCCCGATTAAAGTGGGTAATAACCTGTTTATGTGTACCACTCACCAGTACCTGATTGCACTTGATCCTGCGACGGGTAAGGAAAAATGGCGTTTTGATCCTAAGCTGAAAGCGGACAATACCTTCCAGCATTTAACTTGCCGTGGCGTATCTTATTATGATGCGAACAATACTGCAGGTTTTGAAAGCAGCCTGGCTGCGCGTTCAACTACGTCTGCCGAATGTCCTCAGAAAGTAATCTTACCAGTGAATGACGGACGTTTGGTGGCGGTCAATGCAACTACTGGTAAGGTATGTTCCGACTTTGGTAATAACGGCGAAGTCGATCTGCAAAAAGACATGCCATTCCCATATCCAGGCGGTTATAACCCGACTTCACCTCCTGTGGTGACAGGTACAACCATTATCATCGCCGGTTCAACCACAGATAACTATTCAACTGAAGAACCTTCAGGTGTGATTCGTGGTTATGATGTAAATACTGGTGAATTGCTCTGGGTATTTGATACGGGTGCGGAAGATCCAAATGCGATTCCTGCTCCAGGGCAAAAATTCGTAAATAACTCTCCAAACGCATGGGCGCCATTGGCTTATGATGCACAGCTGGATATCGTCTATGTACCAACAGGTGTAGGTACACCGGATATCTACGGTGGTCACCGTACTGAGCTAGACGAGCGTTATGCGAACTCTATGCTGGCGATTAATGCATCTACCGGTAAATTGATCTGGAACTTCCAGACTACTCACCACGACTTGTGGGATATGGATGTACCCGCTCAACCGACATTGACTGATATCAAAGACAAAAACGGGAAAATGGTTCCAGCGATCTATGTGCTGACCAAAACCGGTAATGCCTTTGTATTAGACCGTCGTACAGGTGAAGCGATCGTTCCGATTACTGAAAAACCAGTACCTCAGTCAGTAAAACGCGGTCCGCAAACCAAAGGCGAGTGGTATTCAAAAACTCAACCGTTCTCTGACTTTAATCTGGCTCCTCAAGATAAATTGACGGATAAGGACATGTGGGGTGCCACTATGTTTGACCAGTTGATGTGTCGTGTATCGTTCAAGAAATTAAACTATGACGGTATTTATACACCACCCTCTGAAAACGGGACGCTGGTCTTCCCGGGTAACTTGGGGGTATTCGAATGGGGCGGTATGTCTGTGAATCCAGACCGTCAAATTGCATTGACCAACCCAATTGGTTTGCCATTTGTATCTCGTCTGATTCCGCAAGATCCGAACCGTAAGCAGACTGCCAAAGGTGCAGGTACTGAAGCGGGGGTACAGCCAATGTATGGCGTGCCTTATGGTGTTGAAATCAGTGCCTTCCTCTCTCCATTCGGCTTACCATGTAAGCAACCTGCATGGGGTTATGTGGCTGGTGTTGATCTGACCAATCATGAAATCGCTTGGAAACGTCGTATCGGTACGATTCGTGACAGTATGCCGGGCATTCCATTGCCTCCATTTAAAATGGGTGTACCAATGTTAGGTGGTCCAATCTCGACTGCAGGTAATGTGATGTTTGTCGGTGCAACTCAAGACAATTACATCCGTGCGATCAATGTGACTAATGGTGATGAGCTGTGGAAAGGTCGTCTACCTGCAGGTGGTCAAGCGACGCCAATGACTTATGAAGCCAATGGTAAGCAGTATGTTGTGATTATGGCGGGTGGTCACGGTTCCTTCGGTACCAAAATGGGTGACTCTTTGGTTGCCTATGCACTACCTGACAATAAATAATGAAGTTTTATAGTTAAGTAAAAAAGCCTGATTCGTCAGGCTTTTTTATGCAAAATACAGGCTGTTATGACAATAAAGCTTGATTAGAAAATCATGGACCTTTAGCTCAGCTTTCCTGCAAGTATTCAGTTTGATCTTATGCAGATGCTGAGTCTTTAAAATTAATAAGACACTTTTAAAACGTTTGAACTCCCATGGCATGAGTGAATGCCAGATATCAGGAATATTAGCTATGCACCTTCATACCACGCGGTTGCCGATGAAATCGACTTTATCCTGTCTGATTGCTTGTATCAGTCAAGGAATTTATGCGGAAGAACCGGTTACAGAGGTACAGCGACTGGCTCCCATTGTGGTTGAAGCAACCCGTACAGATCGTGCCATTCTGGAAACACCGGCATCTACCTATTATCTGAATCAGGAACAACAGAATAGCCTGAATGTGAATCTGTCTGAAACCTTAAAAGGTGTACCAGGTTTACAACTGAATAACCGCGAAAATTATGCTCAGGATTTACAGATATCAATGCGGGGCTTCGGTGCACGTTCGACTTTCGGTGTGCGAGGAGTACGTTTATATGTAGACGGTATTCCTGCCACTATGCCGGATGGGCAGGGGCAAACCTCGAATATTGACCTGAATAGTCTGGATCATATTGAAGTGCTGAGTGGTCCATTTTCCTCACTATACGGTAATTCTTCTGGCGGAACCATCCTGACACAAAGCCGTGAAGGGCAGGGACCTGATTCAGTCACTTTGGGATATTCGGGCGGCAGTCAGAACAAAGGCCAAACGAACCTGGTGCTACAAGGTGGTTCAGAAAATGCTTCTGAACCAAGCTATATCATCAGTTCATCTTATTTTGATACGGATGGTTTCCGTGATCATAGTGGTGCACATAAAGTACTGAACAATGCCAAGCTGACTTGGGATCTGGACGATGGCTCTAAAATTAACTGGGTCAATAACTATGTCAAAATTGCAGCAGATGATCCAGGTGGTTTAACTCGAGATCAATGGCGAGAAAATCCTAAACAGGTCGCAGCGAATGTGTTGCTATATAATGCACGTAAAGAAATTGAGCAATTCCAGACAGGACTGACCTGGAACAAGCCGATCAATGATCAGCATGAATTGTACGGTATGGCATATTGGGGACAGCGTGAAGTCACTCAATATCAATCTATTCCAAGTACAGCACAAGGTGGTCCAAATCATGCGGGTGGTGTCATTGATTTTGACCGTCAGTTTTATGGAGCAGATCTTCGCTGGACCGGAACAGATATTTTACAAAACACTAAATTGATTGCTGGTGTGGCTGTAGATGGTATGACCGAAGACCGTAAAGGCTATCAAAACTTTGTCGGTAATACTTTAGGCGTTAAAGGTGAACTCCGTCGTAATGAAGACAATACGCTTTGGAATGCAGATCCTTATATTCAAGCATCTTATAACTTTGCGCCAGATTGGACGCTAGATGCTGGTTTGCGTTATAGCAATGTGCATTTTAAATCTGAAGATCGATACCTAAGCAATGGCGATAATTCAGGTAAAACGACTTATGAGAAATTACTGCCTTCAGTTGCATTAAGTTGGAAAATTTTTCCTGATTTAATGACTTATGCAAGCTATGCACAAGGTTTTGAAACACCAACATTTACCGAAATGGCTTATCCGGCTGATGGTAGCAACGATGTACTAAGCTTAAAAGCGGCTGAAAGTGAAACTTATGAGCTAGGATTAAAATCTGCGAATCGCTTTGGTGATATGACCTTAGCAGCATTTCAGACTCAAACCAAAAATGACATTGTTTCTGCGGGAAGTGATGGCGGGCGCTCAACGTTTCGTAATGCAGATAAAACTCTAAGAAAAGGATTAGAGCTATCTTGGAATAAAGATCTTTGGCGTGATCTAACAGCTCAAGCCAGCTATAGCTATATTGATGCAACATTTGATGCCGATATTCCAGCAATTGGTACAGTAGCTGCAGTTTCGTCAGGTAATTATATTCCTGGAATTGCTAAAAATCAGGCTTTTGTCAGTCTAGGCTGGAAACCTGAAAATGGCTTTAATGCAGGTCTTGATGTGCGTTATTCAGACCGAATTTTTGTGAATGATATTAATTCTGAAGTTGCACCAAGTTATACAGTGGCTGGGGCTAATGTAGGCTATAACTGGAATGTCAAAGATTTATCTATAAAAACGTTTGCACGCGTAGATAATCTGTTTGATAAGGATTATTCAGGTTCAGTCATTGTCAATGAAAGCAATGGTCGTTTCTATGAACCTGCAGAAGGTCGTAACTGGAGTGCTGGGTTAAGCGTGACAAAACAGTTTTAATTTAAATCTGATTTAAGCTTTCTCAATTTATTCAAGATTCATGTTCACATGTGAATGTCCGCCAAGATCGGCAATAAGTGCGAATCTATGGTGGACATTTCTATTTGAGGCTAATATATATTTTTGTTATTCACCAATTAAAATG
>NZ_DDLD01000117.1:0-14817 GCF_002339435.1 Acinetobacter sp. UBA2581
ATAGTGCGTAAGTCCTATTATTTAATCTTTACTCATCAAAAAGAATCAGCTCTTGAATGGGGTAAAAACATGAAAGCAATGACAAAAATCGCCTTAATCAGTGCCAGTGTTTTATCGATGGGTGCATTGACTGCCTGTCAATCTACGAGCAACGTGAATGAGCAGAAAGATCAGTCTCGCATGATGAGACATCATGAAGGTCAAAAACAGTATCGTCTCACTCCAGAGCAACGCGAACAGTTCAAAGCCGCTCGTGCAGAACGCATGCAATTTCATAAGCAGATTCAACAGGCCTGTGACGGCAAAGCTGTAGGCAGTGCAGTTCAAATCAAGGCTGGCGATAGAACCATTGATGGTCAATGCAAGATTTCTTTCAAACCTGACCATAAAGGCATGAAAGGTCAACGTGGTGAATTCCGTGGCATGCGCGGTGAACACCGTCCAATGCGTGGCGAATTCCAAGGTGGTATGAACCGTGGAGAATCATTAACGGATAGTCAACGTGCAGAAATGGTTAAACAGTATGATCAGCGTTTATCAGAACGTCAGGCTCTACAAACTGCGTTTGCCAACGCTTGTAAAGGTCAAACCCATGGCAAGACAGTTCAAGTGAAAGCGGGTACTCAAACCATTGATGGTCAATGTATCGTGCACTTCCAGCCGAATGCACCCATCAAGATGAATAAAGCTGCATCTTGATCTTGTTCTACGTTTCTTATTCCTTCAAATTCAGGCACCTTCGGGTGCCTTTTTTTATGGCTGACTCCTCAGTCCTCTTTTGACCATTCATATTCTGCTAATTCCTACAAAAGTCTTTGCAGTCAATATGCTTACTGTTCTGTGCAGATTAATCTTTGACTTTATAGTCACCAAGAAAGCCGCCTGAAAGCTTGTATGGCCGGGCAAGATGTTGCACGATTAGATTCATAGCAATACGTGTCACTGAAGGCACGTTTCAATTAATTTAGGATGATAACGCTGGTCTAAACCAGTATTGAGGAAACCGATATGCCACAATACAAAGCGCCCTTACGTGACATGCAATTCGTTCTACACGAATTATTAAATGCTGAAGAACATTACGTAAAACTTCCTGCGTTTCAAGAAAACGTAAGCCGTGAGTTGGTTGATCAGTACCTAGAAGCTGCAGCTGACTTCTGTGAAAATGAATTATCTCCTCTAAATCAAGTGGGCGACCGTGAAGGCTGTACCTGGAATGACGGCGTTGTAACAACACCGACTGGCTTTAAAGAAGCGTACCAGAAATACATCGAGCTAGGCTTCCCTTCTCTTTCTGCGGAAGAGCAATACGGCGGTCAAGGCTTACCAAATTCTTTAGGTATCACTATTTCTGAAATGGTGGGTACTGCGAACTGGGCTTGGGGTATGTACCCTGGTCTGTCTCATGGTGCAGTTCGTACTTTAGAACACCACGGTTCTCAAGAACAAAAAGACGCTTATCTGCCTAAACTGGTTTCAGGTGAATGGACAGGTACCATGTGTCTGACTGAATCTCATGCAGGTTCTGACCTCGGCATCATCCGTACTAAAGCTGAGCCACAAGCTGATGGTAGCTATGCAATCTCTGGCGAGAAAATCTTTATCTCTGCTGGTGAACATGACATGGCAGAGAACATCATCCACATCGTACTTGCTCGTCTGCCTGGCGCGCCTAAAGGTACTAAAGGTATTTCTCTGTTCATCGTACCAAAATTCAACCTGAATGCTGACGGTTCAATCGGCGAGCGTAATGGCGTACGTTGTGGTTCAATCGAACACAAAATGGGGATCCATGGTAACGCAACTTGTGTCATCAACTTCGATAACGCAAAAGGCTTCCTGATCGGTCCTGAAAACCGTGGTCTGAACTGCATGTTCACGTTCATGAACACTGCACGTATCGGTACTGCTGTACAAGGTCTGTCTGCATCTGAAGCGGCATTCCAAGGCGCTTTAACTTATGCTAAAGACCGTCTGGCAATGCGCTCTCTTTCTGGTCCTAAGGCACCTGAAAAAGAAGCAGATCCAATTATCGTTCACCCAGCTGTACGTAACATGCTTTTAACTCAAAAAGCATTTGCTGAAGGTGGTCGTGCACTGGTTTACCTGTTGGCTCAATATGCTGATGTGGTTGAACAAGGTACTTCTGAAGAAGAACGCAAGTTCGCTGACAATATCCTGTCACTATTAACTCCAATCGCGAAAGCATTCCTGACTGAAACCGGTTCAGAAGCTGCGAAACATGGTGTTCAAGTCTTCGGTGGTCACGGCTTTATCTCTGAGCATGGCATGGAACAAATCGTACGTGATACACGTATTGCCTGCCTGTACGAAGGTACCACTGAAATTCAAGCACTTGACCTGTTAGGCCGTAAAGTACTGGGTACTCAAGGTGCAATGTTGAAAGACTTCACCAAGATCATCCACAAATTTGCGGAAGCGAACAAAGACAATTCTGCAATGAAAGAATTTGTTGAACCGCTTGCGGCATTGAACAAAGAATGGGGCGACCTAACCATGCAGATTGGTATGCGTGCGATGCAAAACCCTGAAGAAGTGGGTGCAGCTGCAGTAGATTACCTGTACTTCTCTGGTTATGTAACACTGGCTTACCTGTGGGCTCGTATGGCACTGGTTGCTCAAGAGACTCTTGCTGCAGGTACCACTGATGCAGACTTCTACAATGCCAAATTGACGACTGCTCGTTTCTACTTCAAGAAAATCCTGCCACGTGTTCGTTCACACGTTGACGTGATTGCAACTGGTGTAGAACCGCTTATGTCTTTAGATGCTGAACATTTCGCATTCTAAGCTGATGCAGTTTTAAATGCATAATAAGAAAAAGGACGGTCATCTTCAGGCAGTCCTTTTTCTTTATAAAGAGTTACAGAATTAACCTTTAGTCGTCTAACATTCAGATTTTTAATGCTTTAGACTGAGCCAAAACAATCCAATTAAACAATAAAACAGGTGACATACTATGCCAATTTATAACGCGCCGCTTGCTGACATGAAATTCATCCTGAATGATGTTTTCAATGCAGAACAGTTCTGGCAGGCGAATGAAAATCTTGCCCACTTGGATACTGCCACAGCAGAAGCCATCCTTGAAGAAATGGCAAAGTTTGCGCAAAACGTCATGCTTCCTCTGAACCGTACCGGCGATGAAGAAGGCGCAAAATATGAAAATGGCAATGTCACCACACCTGCTGGCTTTAAAGAAGCATTCAAACAATATGCTGAAGGCGGCTGGATCGGTCTGGGTGCAGATGCAGAATGGGGCGGCCAGGAAATGCCGAAAATGCTCACCGTACTTTCTGATGAAATGCTGTTTGCAACTAACCCATCTTTCATGCTCTACCCACTTCTTTCTGTGGGTGCAGGTATGGCTTTAAACAGCTATGCATCTCAAGAGCAAAAAGAAACCTATCTGCCTAAAATCTACTCTGGCGAATGGTCAGGCACCATGTGCTTAACTGAACCACATGCTGGTACTGATCTGGGTATTATCAAAACCAAAGCTGAACGTAATGAAGATGGTACGTATAGCATTACCGGTACCAAAATCTTTATCACTGGTGGTGACCACGATCTTGCTGAAAACATTATTCACCTGGTACTGGCAAAAACACCTGATGCGCCTGCCGGCTCTCGCGGTATTTCCCTGTTCATTGTACCGAAGTTCCTGGTCAATGAAGACGGTTCAATTGGTGAACGTAACCCGGTTGGTCCAGGTTCAATCGAACACAAAATGGGGATCAAGGCATCTGCAACTTGCGTAATGAACTTTGACGGTGCCAAAGGTTACCTGGTGGGCAAAGAAAATGAAGGTCTGGCTGCCATGTTCGTGATGATGAATTACGAGCGTCTGTCTATGGGCATCCAAGGTCTAGGCGCCTCAGAATTTGCTTATCAAAATGCTGCGCAATATGCGACAGACCGTTTACAGGGTCGTAGTGCACTTGGTGCCCAATCACCGGCTAAACCGGCAGACAGCATTTTAGTACATGGTGATGTACGTCGTATGTTGCTGAATGTTCGTGCGAACAATGAAGCATCTCGTGCATTTGCCGTGTATGTAGGTCAACAACTGGACATCACCAAGTTCTCGACTGATCCTGAAGCCGTGAAAAAAGCCAATGACCGTGTGGCGCTGTTAACACCAATCGCGAAAGCTTACCTAACGGATACTGCATTCCAAGCAACCCTAGATGCACAAATGGTCTTTGGTGGACATGGTTATATCCGTGAATGGGGTATGGAACAATGTATCCGTGACCTGCGCATCTCACAGATTTACGAAGGAACCAACGGTGTCCAGTCACAAGATTTAATCGGCCGTAAAACCATTAAATGTGGCGGTGCGTACATCGGTGAATACATCGAAGAAATCCGTGACTTTGCGAACCAGTTGGACGCAGACCTGAACTTCATTAAAGATGCAACTTTAGATGCAGCTACTGAAGTCGAATCGTTAACTCAGTTCGTGCTTGAAGCTGCTGGCGAAAATGCAGAATTCCCGAATGCTGCAGCGGTTGATTATCTACACGCAGTAGGCCTATTGAGCTTCTCTTATATGTTTGCGCGCATTGCCAATGCTGCAAAAGACAAAGATGGCGAGTTCTACCAAAATAAACTTGCGCTTGCGCGTTACTTCACGCAACGCATCTTGCCTGAACTTGCACTGCGTATTACCAAAGTAAAAGCAGGCTGTGAAGTAGTGATGAATTTCTCTGAAGATTACTTTACGACTCAAGCTTAATCTTGACGTGAATCCATATAAAAAGCCCTGCATCTGCAGGGCTTTTTATACATTATACTTTTTCAATCAAGATCGTATCTGGTTGCGTCGTTATTTTAGGATTGAAATGCTTATTCACGATTTTAATTCCCCCTTGCGACTCCAGAGATTCACACAGTTCAAGTACCTTCTGCATCTCTTCAGCCTTGATCCCCGCGCCCAGGATTAATTTTTTTCCTGCTTCTAATTGACTAATTTTTGTTTGAATTTTGTCCAACATTTTTTTTCTCCTATTTATTCAATGTAGTTCTCATACAATATAACAAGTTAGTGCAAAAAAGTGCAAAAGTTCGAATATTTTCACTTTTATTTTATTTTTCTCTTTTTGTGCATGATCTTTGCTAGTTCTTTCCTGTTCATATGTTATTTCACATGAAAAATCTGGAGGAGAACATGAGTAAATCTGAGTCTAAAGTAAAAAGAATAGAAACTCTCCTCGACCGTTTTGGCAACCTTGCCGTTGAAAGTTTCCATTATCTTGCGCTGTTTATTATTGGCTGTATGGTGATCTGGTCCGCAGGTCATACCGTATTTGAGATTTTAACCGTCAAACAGTTTGCCACCATTGACGATATTCTTTTGCTGTTTATCTATCTGGAACTTGGTGCCATGGTCGGCATCTATTTCAAGACCAATCATATGCCGGTCCGGTTCCTGATTTATATTGCAATTACTGCCCTGACCCGTTTACTGATTTCTGATATTCAGCATACACACAAAGCCAGCATGGATCAGGTTATTATTACCGGTTCGATTCTGATTCTGGCTTTTGCCATTCTGGTGGTCCGTTATGCGTCCTGGACCTATCCATCTGTCATTCGTGACAAGCATAGCGAAAAGCCATTACCAGAAGGTAAAACTCCACGTCCTGAAGATGATGAGTTGGCATAGTCATAGAAAAGTCCCTCTTTGCAAAAGGTGAGAAGCACTGCTTCGCAAGAGGGTAATTAATCACCTCTCCTAACAAGAGAGGGAATTTCTTTTAACGATTATTCATCAATACATAACGTCCATTTTCATAAATCCAGTAACTTCCGCGTGGTGGTGCCGGTAATCCCAAATGCTGCCAGTCACTAATCACTGTATATCTCGAACTTTCAATGCGAGCCACATTTGGATCACCATTGACCCAGCTATAGCTATTGGAATTCTGGTAAATCGTGGTCGGTGCCTGATACTGGATATTGAACCCGCTTTGGCTCTGCGCAGGAGGATAATATCCGCCATGGGATGGACGTTGCGGATAATAAGGCCGCTGCGAATGAGGAGGCTGTGGTGCATAATGAGGACGCGATGAAGGGCGATGTTGAGGTTTAGAACGATCAACACCTGTATAGCCTACCCAGGCATTATCCGCCCAAGCGGGCACCGCAATACCGAACAGGAATGAAGCCAGCAATGCACCTGAAGCTAATGTTTTCATAAGTGCGTCCTCCAAAGATTTCTGACCATATTTTAACCAAAACCCATGCAGAAAATATGGATAAATCTCCTGCTGCTGCAAAGTTTTGTAATTGATTCCATGACTTTAATAGGCTTGCGTGATGAGCGCTGAAGTGCGTATGCTAATATCACTTTTTTAATGCTTTGAGTTGCATACTGTGTCTGATTTAAATTTCGATCGTTTATATGAATATTTTTGCAAGGTACCCAGTGTTCAAAAAGGACTGATTGATAGCTATGGCTCGGATGGGAAACAGGCCTGGTGGTTTAAATTTCAGATCAATGTCGATCATCCTTTAGCATGGCAAACTGTGCAGGAATTGGGTCATGTCCTGAACTATATTTCTAAAAATGAGCGCCTGCCGACTCAGTTTATTCCAGTTTCTCCACCGCCTTATATGAATGGTGTAGCCAAAGATTTCCTGTCTTGGGTGATCCAGTGCAATCATGCTGACTTTTCACCAGATGTGGTATGTGACTGGCTAGAAGCACGTTTACCAAATCCGGTGGATGATGAAGCACAATGGAAAATCAAGACTGATATTTCTGAACTGGATGAGCTGACAGATAAGGAACTGGATGAGCTGACAGATAAGGAACTGGATCAACTGGTTCCGCCTAATCCAGAATCAAAAAGCTAATACTAGAAATCTTCCTAAATCCCTCTTTGATAAAGAGGGACTTTCCTCCCTTTTTTAAGGGGAGGTTAGGAGGGATTTAAAATCAAAACGTCGACCAACCACTCCATTCCATAAAACGGTATAACCAGTATTTCCAGAATGACTCTTCAGCATATTGAGCATAGTCCACGCTCATGGAACGACCATTCAAATTAGACCAGGCCGTATTGAAATACTGCTGCGCATCGCTAAAGACTTCCGCCTGAGGTTGTCCCACCACACGCAGATTGGTCTCCAGATTATAATTTTTTAGGTTACGTGCCGTGAAATTAGCGGAACCTAAAATCATTTCAGATTGCTGGGCACCATATTTCATCAGAATTTTATTATGACATTGCTCGCCTTGAGTATTACACCAGCGTACCGGAATACCAGCTTTATGCAGTTCTGAAGCCACCTGCCGGTTAGGAATGCCATTTTTTTCACGCCCAAATGCATCTTTGTTTGGATCAAGTAAAATCCGAAGTTTCACTCCGCGTTCATGTGCTGCAATCAACCCTTTCACAATCTTACGTTCTGACAGATAGAACATGGCCAGATCAATCTGCTCATCTGCTTTCGCCGTTTCAAGCAGCTTTAGAACCCCCTCATAAATGGCTTTTTCAGTCAGCACCTGAACTTGAGGCTGGTTTTTTTCTGCTTCAAATTCACCTGCAATCACAGCCGGCATATTGGCTTGAGACATGATCCCGACTGCCTGTTCTGTTGCAAGAATATCAATTGCTGTTCTGCCCCAGACCAGTAGACCAATATTGGAGTGCCGTGAACTGCCATCATGTGGGTTCATTGAAGTGACCAGTGCTTTCCAGCCCTGATCTGTATCAACGACCAGTGTTTTACGATGATTGGCTTTGAAATTAAACAAGTCGAAATAGCTGCGTAAGGTCACTTTTTCTGGACCAAACGGATTCGGCAACCAGCCTTTTTCCGGATTATTGCCAATCCCCTGACAGCATAGATACCAGAAACCTGACCAGCTTGGATTAGAAGCACGCAGCGGTGTCAGATTGGTTTCGATTACATCTACTCCTGCCTGACGCAGTTCACGATAATGCTGCGCTGTAATTCCACCATAGACAGAATTAATCGGATCGGTAATAAATTTGATTTCCACTTCAGGCTGCATCAATCGCTTGTTGAGTAAGGCCTCTGTGAGCTGTTTGCTGAGTGCCTGATGTTCCTGTTTAGAGGCACCGGTTTGCTGATTAAACAGGAACATATCCAGCACGATCAGGGATTTTGCTTCCTCAACCATCTTCAGCATTTCATTAAAAATCTGATGATCCAGTTGTTGCTTGCCCTGTGCATCCAGATAAGTCTGATCGACCAGAAATTTCACCTGTGCATGGCGCAGCTTACCCGTGTAATTCAGCCCTTCAGGTAACGGTTTATAAGTATGATAAATTGCTGAAGCCAGATAGCTGGCCATCAGCACACCAATGATCAAGGCCGCATAACGGCGGTTTGACCAGTTCAGTTTATTGTGAATTCGTTGAAAGATACGCATAAGAAAAAACCTAACCCAATATGCTCAGGCTAGGTTTAATCTGATGATTTTTCAAGTCTATTTCAGTGACAGTACTTGGATTCGGTCAGTTATTTCATCTGAATCCTAGAAATCATATTGTACGCCGACTGTGAAATTACGTCCGACTTGCGGAATATTCGACAGGAATGAGCTATGCGAATAGACCTGATCATTGAGCAGATTATTGGCTTTAAAATAAACCCGATAGGCATTTTTATCAGCAATGCTATTGGCATAGCTTAGGCCGACATTGACCATATTATAGCCTTGGGTCTCATCTTCATATCTGGCCGTTTTGTCCTGATTAAAGACATGATAATACTCTGCCATTCCTGACCAGCCATCAGCAAAGTCTGCTTCAACCTTGGTTCCTAAGCGGCCTGCTGGAATACGGGGTGCATTTTCACCATCAATTTTGCCGCGCACATAATCACCGAATACACCAAGCTTGTATGTATCATTTAATGCATAAGTAGCTTCCGCTTCAGCCCCATAGAAACGGGCTTTATCTTGGGTATATTCTACCCCACGCAAATTTCCATTTCTGGCGGTTGTCGCACCGTAGATATAGTCATCAAACCAGTTATGGTAAATATGTGCATGATAATCCAGCTTAGCACCTTCATATTCGAAACCCAGCTCCAGGTTATTCGAGCTTTCTTTATCCAGATCAGGATTACCGACTTCATAGGTATTGGTGGCAAAATGCAGGCCATTGGCATACAGCTCTTGCGCCAGTGGTAAACGTTGCTGATGTGAACCTACAATGGATAACTTATAGTTCGGGGCAAATTCCCAATTCGCAGCGGCAGAAGCAGAGACGCCTGTGCCTGAATAATTTTTCTGTTCAGATTCAACTTGTACTTTTTGATGATCAACACGTGCACCCAGTTCGACATGCACATCACTGAGTTGTTTATGCTCTAAGGCAAACAGACTGTATTTTTCAGTTTTAGTATCTGGCATGACCACGCTTGAACCATGGACATGATGTTCTTCATCATCCTCGTCACCATCTTCATGATGATCATGTTCTGTAGCAGCCAGATTGATTTTCTGCTGGCTATATTGGGTGCCAATTACGCCCTCCCAACCAGCAACCGGAACATGGACTAGTTCTAGACGGCCATCGTAGCCTTTGCTTTTGAAATTACTGATGACTTCATTTTCTTCCAGCTCATCATGCTCATAATCAGTAAAACTGGCATGGGCACGTAACTTGTCAAAACCGGCAAAAGGCTGTTCCAGTTCAGTACGTACTTCATAACGTTCAGATTTCAGATCTACCCATGGTCCGCCATGCTCTTCTTCATGCTCTGCGGTAGCACCCGGCTCTGGACAGTCATGGAAATGATCACCATGCAATACACAGCCATGATATTCATGACTATGCCCCGGCAAGCCATATTCATCCTGACGGTTACTATAAGATAGCCCCACAAAACCACGATCATGAATCCATGACCCACCAATATTTACAGTCTGGCCTTCAGCAAAGGTATTACCTACACGACGTTTTTTTTCCAATTCATCACCATGCTCATGAACATAATCCGGAGCAATATAGTCATTGGCCTTATGTTTAGTACCTTCGACACGCAGGGCAAAATTTTCACCGACTGCAGCAGTCACGCCTGCACTTGCCAGTTTTTCATCACTGCCCGAGTTGTAACGTAGTCCAACAGTTCCTTCCAGACCATCTTCCGGCATTTGAGTGGGGATTTTCTGGTCAGTGACATTGACCAGACCACCGACTGTACCGGCACCATAAAGCAGCGTAGATGGACCACGAATCACTTCAACCTGTTTGGCAAGAATCGGATCAACGGTGACAGCATGGTCAGGAGATAAAGTGGACACATCCGCTGTTTCAGACGCATGCTGCAATACTTTTACGCGTGGGCCATCCTGACCACGAATAACGGGACGGCTGGCACCGCTGCCAAACTGATTAGAATAAACACCAAGCTCATCTGCCAAGGCATCACCAATGGTGGTGGCGCGTTCAGACAGTGCTTTCTGACCCACGACCTGATCCGCAACCGCAAAATCTGCCGCAGTCTGCACCAATGGATGAGCTTGCACCTGAATCGTGTCCATGGTCTGAACCGGGATAGAAGAGGAAGATTGCTCTGCAAATACTGTAGGCGCAACTACAGCAAAAATTGACAATGTTATTAGATTCTTAGGGAAGGACATGACCGAAGCTCAAATTCAGTAATCTGGGTGAATGTTATAATATAACATTTCATTATTTTTGCAATCCTTTACGATACTCAGTGCTATATTTTATTAGAATGTCCTTTGAATATTTTTGATTACATTAAAGCATTATCTTTATGCCCTTTACCTTGTCGCATGCTGTGCTTGCTCCACCTATTTCATATTTGACTGGGAATAGACTTCCTGTTGCTGCGCTGGCGATTGGCTGTATGGTGCCCGATTTATATCGTCTCTTTACTTCGAGTAATTCAAATATCACGCATTTATGGTCTTCGCTGATACATCCTGACCTGTGGATCGGACTTATTTTCTGCATGATCTGGTATGGTCTATATCGCCCAGCTATTTACCGTTTCATCGGTATTCAGCATGATTTAAAGATTCACAATATCCTTTCAGCACTAAAATTCATCCTGGTGATGTGTCTGGCAGTCATCATTGGTACAGCCACCCATTTAATCTGGGATGGACTAACGCATGTCGACTTTCGAACTTTTGCCTTTCATAACGTCTTAGCCCAACATTTTCAGTTGCTTGGACAAAGTTATCCGCTGCACCGAATTTTACAGATTGGCACCTCAGTGATTGTCTTGCCTCTTATCCTGTGGATGAGCCTGCATTACTACAAAACTCATCAGCACTATCTTGCAGTCAGTCTGAAAATCAAATCGTTTGCCTGGGGCTTATTGCTCTTTTCTATATTTACCGGCCTATTTTCTGTCTGGGATTATGCACGCTATATCTCTACGGAAGTCTGGCAATCGGACCTCTATTATTTTACTGGTCGCTCGATCAATGAATTTAGCCAAGGCTTTCTGATCACCTTCAGTCTGGGCTGTTTATTGTTTTTATTTTTAGACAGAGATCGCAGGATGGGTTAAACAAAGCACTGGCTTTTCCCCTATTCACTTTAAAATGATATTGTTTTTGACCCAAGTTCTTGTGACAACATGCCCAAAGAGGCATAATCCTACCTTTACTCAAAGCGGTACGCTGTTTACGTATTCGCTGACCTTAACCCATATAGTTGGATTTCTAACGCTATGATGCGAACTCATTACTGCGGTTCTTTAACCGAAGCTCAAATTGACCAAACCGTAACATTATGCGGTTGGGTACATCGTCGCCGTGACCACGGTGGTGTAATCTTCCTTGACATGCGTGACCGTGACGGTCTTGTTCAAGTGGTTATTGACCCAGATACTCCTGAAGCATTCGCAACTGCTGATAAAGTACGTTCAGAATTTGTATTAAAAATTACAGGCCGTGTACGTCGCCGTTATGAAGGCACAGAAAATGCCAATATGGTGAGCGGTCAAATCGAAGTCTTGGGTAAAGAAATTGAAGTTCTTGCTCAGTCTGAAACTCCGCCATTCCCTTTGAATGACGAAAACACCAATATTTCTGAAGAAATTCGTTTGAAATACCGTTTCCTGGACATCCGTCGTCCAGAAATGCTAGATCGTTTACGCTTCCGTTCTAAGTTAACCAACCTGATTCGTAACTACTTCGAAGACAATGGTTTCCTAGACGTTGAAACCCCAATTTTGACTCGTGCAACGCCTGAAGGTGCGCGTGACTATTTAGTACCAAGCCGTGTATCTAACGGTAGCTTCTACGCACTGCCACAATCTCCACAGCTGTTCAAACAGTTGTTGATGGTGGGTGGTATCGATCGTTACTACCAAATCGCGAAATGTTTCCGTGATGAAGACTTGCGTGCGGATCGTCAGCCAGAATTCACCCAAATCGACGTTGAAACATCGTTCATGAGTGACGATGACATCATGGATTTAATGGAAACTTTAACCGTGAAGATGTTCAAAGAACTTCTAAACGTAGAGTTTGATAAATTCCCACGCATGACATACAACGATGCAATGCGTGACTATGCGTCTGACAAACCAGATATGCGTATTCCTTTGAAACTGGTTGACGTTGCAGACTTAATGCAAGACGTTGAGTTCAAAGTATTCGCAGGTCCTGCAAAAGACCCTAAAGGTCGTATCGTTGCGCTTCGCGTGCCGGGTGCTGGTTCACTGCCACGTAGCGCGATTGATGAATACACCAAATTTGTAAGCATCTACGGTGCACGCGGTTTGGCCTACATCAAAGTCAACGAACTTGAAAAAGGCATCGAAGGTCTTCAATCTCCAATCGTGAAATTCATCGAGCCAATCGTGCTTGATCTATTGAAACGTGTTGGCGCTGAAAATGGCGACATCGTATTCTTCGGTGCAGACAAAGCGAGAGTTGTAAACGATGCGATGGGCGCGCTTCGTGTGAAGATCGGTCATGACCTTAAATTATCAACTTGCGAGTGGGCGCCACTTTGGGTGGTTGACTTCCCAATGTTCGAAGAAACTGATGATGGTAAATGGACATCTGTGCATCACCCATTCACGCTGCCTAAATCTAGCGTAGAAGAAGTGAAGAACAATCCAGGTGCTGCGTTGTCTGTTGCTTACGATATGGTATTGAACGGTACTGAAGTCGGTGGTGGTTCACTGCGTATTCATAACCTTGAAATGCAAAAAGCGATCTTTGAAGCACTTGGTATTGGTGAAGAAGAAGCGGAAGAGAAATTCAGCTTCTTATTAAATGCATTACGTTACGGTGCTCCTCCGCATGGTGGTTTGGCATTCGGTCTGGATCGTCTGGTGATGTTGATGACTGGTGCATCTTCTATTCGTGACGTGATTGCATTCCCGAAAACCAAGACTGCTGAATGTCCATTAACGCAAGCGCCTGCTCCAGTTGAATCAAATCAATTGCGAGACCTTGGTATTCGCTTACGTGAAAAACCAAAAGCTGAATCTCAGGAATAATTCTTGACGTTTTAAGTGAAAAAGCCCTGCCTCGTGCGGGGCTTTTTTGTGTGATTGAGTCACATCTGGAACAGTGGCATAATAGCCACAGTTTTTAATCTAAGGTAATTAGCAATGGCTATGCGTCCTGCAGTTCGTAATCGCAGCATTATGCTTATTGTATTTTCAGTGGTTCAATGGCTGTTCATGCGCTATATCCTTGCCAACAACCTGTTCAACCTCGATACCAATGAGCGTATTGTGTATTTTTGCCTGAGCAGTATTTTAGGTGCTCTGCTGATCTTTGTCGGTTTGATTTATATGGTGCTGAAGGGCAATCCGGACAAAGACCTATAATCTGACCATCTGAATACCATGTACACCCTACTCAAAAATTTCTCCAAGCTTCCATTAAGATTCATTCAAAATCTTGCGCAACTGGCTGGGTCTCTTTTGTATCTCAGTCATTCTTCTGCACGCCGAGTGACTGAGATTAATCTGGCCTCTGCTTATCCTGAACTTTCTGAAGTTGAACGGGCTGATTTGACCAAACACAGCCTCAAAAGTCAGTGCATGACGTATGCAGAATCAGTCAAAATTTGGGGTTCATCTTCTGAATATGCGCTGTCTTTAATTCGAGATGTGCATGGCGAAGACATTTTCCTTCAGGCTTTACAAAATCCTCAGGGCTGCTTGGCTGTGGTGCCTCATTTTGGCACTTGGGAGCTGTTGAATGTCTGGGTGAATCAACACACCGCCCCTGTGATTATGTATAAGCCTAGTAAGAATCAAGATGTCGATCGTTTTATGCTGGAAGCTCGGCAACGCCTGAATGCGACACTGGTTCCAACCGATGACTCTGGTGTACGTGCTGTGTTTAAGTATTTAAAACAGGGTGGTTTTTCTGCAATTTTGCCGGATCATGTTCCTAAAGAATCTGGTGGAATCTATTCTTATTTTTATGGTCAAAATGCGCTGTCCTCTACGCTTCTTTCCAAACTGGCAGCTAAAACACAATGTTCAGTCGTAGGTTTAAGCTGTCTCAGACGTAATGATTTATCCGGCTATGATATTTACGTGACTAAATTATCAAATGATATTTTATCTAAAGATTTACGACTGTCGGTTGATACCTTAAATAAAGAAATGGAGCGAATGATTAATGTCGCTCCAGAACAGTATTTGTGGGGGTATAAGAGGTTTAGGAAAATAATTGATGAAAGTAATATTTATCAATAAATTTTAATTATTCAATTAAATCACTTAAAGTTAACTTAATATCGATTCCTAACTTTGTTGTTCGTGCATTAACTTCATTAGACCTCTTGCGAAAGT
>NZ_DDLD01000084.1:0-18970 GCF_002339435.1 Acinetobacter sp. UBA2581
ACGACTTTCGCAAGAGGTCTAATGAAGAATATGAATTAGCATCAATATTATTGGATTTCGCATGTTGTGTTTTAAAAAAATGGAGTTCAGAAAGTCAAAGATTAGTTTTTGTTATCAATAGAGCTATTTCTTATAAGTTTAGTGGAAAAAATTACACAAAAATTCTTGATACAGAGGATTGGTCTGCCTGCAATACATCATATCAACTTTGCGTAGCTGTACTTAATGAAGATTTCGAATTAGCAAAAAAATATATGATTAAAGCAGGTAAATCTGAAGAAATATCTGAAGTATCTTTTTTAGAATGGCCATGTTTTAGAAATTTTCGTGAGACTGAATATTTTACAGAAGCATTTATTGAAATTTTCGGTAAACAACCCTCCTATATAGAAAGTATCGAAACAGAAACAGAAACAGAAAATGATAATTGTGTTCAGCCAATTGAAAAGCTTGCTTAACCCCCTCCTAACCTCGCTTTAAAAAGGGAGGAACCACACGAATCCAAAACCGCGATCAAATTCATGGCAAGTCCCCCTTTGTAAAAGGGGGATTTAGGGGGATTCAGTAGCTAACTGATTCAAACAATACTGATAAATCACTTCCACCACACTATCCAATTGCTCCACCAATTGCCCATTATCAAACCTAAACACCTTCAATCCAAGTTGAGCCAGAGCATCATCCCTCATCCGATCTGCTTCCAAACCTTCATCTGTAAAGTGCTGACTACCATCACACTCAATCACCAAATTGGCAGCAGGACAGTAGAAGTCCACAATGTAATTTAAAATTGGCTTCTGTCTATAAAACTGCAAACCTAATATTTGCTTACCTCGAAGTTTTGACCATAGCAGCTTTTCAGCATCGGTCAGGTTGTTGCGTAAGTCACGCGAGGCTTGTTTTAGGTTTTTATTATAGGGTTTCATTTTTATTCTCTTTTTAGAATCTCCCTTAATCCCTCTGTTCCAAAGAGGGAGACGCCATGTAAATAAATTACGTGACAGCTCCTCCCTTTTTCAAAGGGGGTTGGGAGGGATTTAATTTATCAAATATGCGCCCCTTTTCTAACCACCCAACCCAAATCCACCCGTTTTTACACTTTTAAGTCTGCAAAATTCATCACTTTCATGAATAATAGACCAATAAATTTATCTCCCAAATCAATGACTCTTGGTGTTCCAATGAAGAAACTCATGAACGGTGCTGAAAACATCGTTGTCGAAATGTGCAAAGGCTTTGTCCTGGCACATCCAGAACTGGCATTTAATGAATCTTATAAAATCATTTCTCGAGAAGAAAAACACCAAAATGTCGCCCTGATCAGTGGTGGTGGTAGCGGTCACGAACCAGCGCATGCAGGCTTTGTCGGTCAAGGCATGCTGGATGCTGCTGTATGTGGGGACGTGTTCGCCTCACCTTCACAAATTCAGGTTTATAAAGCCTTGCAGCAAGTGGCGACTGACAAAGGCGTGTTGATGATTATTAAAAACTATTCTGGCGATATGATGAACTTCCAGAATGGTGCTGCCTTAGCGACTGAAGATGGCATCAAAGTTGATTACGTAAAAGTCGCTGATGACATCGCAGTAAAAGACAGCTTATACACTGTCGGTCGTCGTGGTGTTGCCGGTACAATCTTCGTGCATAAGATTGCCGGTGCTGCTGCCTCTAAAGGGTATGAACTAGCACGTGTTAAAGAACTGGCACAAAAAGCTGCGAATAATGTGATTAGCCTTGGTTTTGCCTTTACCTCTTGTACCGTTCCAGCCAAAGGCACACCAACGTTCATTTTAGCTGAAGATGAAATGGAATACGGCGTGGGTATCCACGGTGAACCGGGGATCCGTCGTGAAAAAATCCTGCCGTCTAAAGAACTGGCGCAACGTATTGTCGATGACCTATTTCTGGATCGTCCTGACCTAACTGAAGTGGCTGTTCTGGTAAATGGCTTTGGCACGACTCCACTGCAAGAATTGTATGTGTTCAATAACGATGTATGTGAACATCTGGCAAGTAAAGGCATCAAAATTTACCGTACCTTTGTCGGCAACTACATGACCAGTATCGACATGGCCGGTGCATCAGTTTCCCTACTAGCTGTGGATGATGAACTAAAAACTTATCTGGATGCAGAAGCCAATACGCCTGCTTTTAAAATGGATGGTTCACCTGTACTGCCATTTGAGTTTGCAGCCAAAGGTCAAACGGCTACCCGTACAGTGAATACAGATGTTGAAACACATCCTGAACATGCTGTGATTGCCAATGAACAGTTCACTATCGAGAACATGCGCTATGTTGTGGATGTGATGAGTGTCTGCATCATTAAAAATGAAGTGCCTTTCTGTGAACTGGATGCCCATGCAGGTGACGGTGACTTTGGTATGAGTGTGGCTAAAGGCTTTAAACAACTCAAACGCCAGTGGCATGAACTGGTTCAGGCTGAACAGATGGATGATTTCCTGCTGAACTGCTCCATGATCATCATGGAACATTGTGGTGGCGCTTCAGGTCCAATCTGGGGATCTGCCTTCCGTTCAGCAAGTAAAGCCATTCAAGGTAAACAAACTCTAAGCGTGGCGGATTTTGCCGAGATGCTGCAAGCTGCGGTCAAAGGTATTCAAGTGACTGGTGAGCGTTCATTTGGTCGTGGTGCTGTGGTTGGTGACAAAACCCTGATTGATGCTCTGGCTCCATGTGCAGATTCTTGGTCTGCCAATACTGACAAGACTTTTAAAGAAAACTTTGTTCTAGGTGCTCAAGCGGCAGTTCAAGGTGCAGAATCCACCAAAGAGATCGTAGCGCGTATGGGCCGTGCCGGTACGGTGGGTGATCGTAGCCTGGGTTATCCGGATGCTGGTGCGCATGGTTTAGGTGTGATCTTTACTGATATTGCTGAGCATATTAAATAATTAAAAATCCCTCCTAACCTCCCTTTAGAAAAGAGAGGAACCACGCGAATTTAATATTGTTATTTGATCCATATGGAGTCCCCCCTTTGTAAAAGGGGGATTTAGGGGAATTCCATTCCTTTATTTAAATCTCTCCAAAAACTTCTCCAACTCCTCCGTCACCACCACCCTTTTTCTACCCTTTAATTGATCTTTATCCAGCAAACCTTCTGAGTCTACAACCAGCACTTTATGTCCATCCTGTTTTAAACGCTCGACACCTTCAAATAGCATTCGGGCACCCACATCATGTATCAAAGTGAGATTGGTCAAATCGAGAATAATGGTACTTTTACCTTCAGGTTCATCCTGCAAGATCCGTAGCAGCATTTCAGACTCGGTAAACTGCAATACGCCACGCAGTTCATAAACCACGACGTTATTCTTTTTCCCCACTGTGTAACGACTTTGCAAAATGGTCTGTGCTGACGGCGTACCTTCCATGAGATGCAGTCCCATATCGTGCGACAGATTTTCAAAAATTTTCACACCACGTACACTATTACCATGCTCATCAATTTTTGGGGAAAATACCGCAATTCCCACTTGCCCTGGCAGCACTCCAATAATGCCCCCTGCCACGCCGCTCTTGGCTGGAATACCAACTGTCGTCAGCCAGTCACCTGCAGCATCGTACATACCGCAGGTCAGCATGACACTGAGTAATTGCCGGACTAAAGCCCGATCCAGCATACGTTTTCCTGTCTTGGGATGCACACCACCATTAGCCAAGATACTGGTGATCACGGCCAGATCTTTGACGGTGACTTTAATGGCGCATTGCTTGATATAGCCATGCACGATTTCTTTAGGATCTTCATCCAGCACACCAACAGTACGCAGCATGTAACCAATCGACATGTTACGAAAAGCTGTTTTAATTTCCGAATTATAAACTTGCTCATCAAAAGACAATTCCCGTCCTGCCAGTCCACTAAGAAAACGGCGTAACTGTTCAGCACGTGATACCGTTTTCTTGGCAGGAATCAAAGAATGTGTGGTAATCGCACCAGAATTAATCATAGGGTTTTTAGGAATATTGCGTTCTTTTTCCAACGAAATCTGATTGAAAGCCTCACCTGACGGTTCTACGCCGACTTTTTCAAGTACCTTTGCCAGTCCAATTTCTTTAATGGCTAGCGCATAAGCAAAAGGCTTGGAAAGCGACTGCATGGTAAATTCAACGTCATCATCTCCAGCAGAATAGATGGTTCCATCTACGGTCGATAACGCAAGTCCGAGCTTGTCAGGATTAACCGACGCGAGTTCAGGAATGTAATCTGCCAGTGCGCCTTTTTTATTATCATGGCAAGCAGAAAGCACATGGTTCAAGTAATCCGGTACCGGCGTTTTCATGGCAAATGCTCCCATCTCAATATTTTATATCATTTTTATTAAAACTGAATACTGAAGGCGGTTTTGCTACTTTTATGCAGTTTTGTGTTGTGAAAATGGGATATGGGCAAAAGAGATAGAAAAAATAGAAGACTTAACTAGACTAAATAAGGAATCTTAAAATAGATAAATCATAAAGATGAGCACATTATTTTCAGATTACAGGTCTATTTCTATCAAGCAATAAACCTGTAACCGATGACAACCAGCTTGATCTTTCAAGCAGATTATTTCACCTTAGTTTTGCGAATCATCTTATACAACACTTTTGGCGATAGACGTGAAACTAAAACACCTAGTTTTTCTTTAGAGCCACCCACCACGATATATTCTTCGCCACGTTTCAATGCTTCTACAGTCTGACGGGCAAAATCAGCCGGTTCCAGACCGTTTTCAATTGCTTCATCCTGCTTGGCCTGAGGTTTACCTTCCCCATTTAAGGCGTTAAAAGATACATTGGTTTTAATAAAGCCCGGGAAAATCACGGATACCTGAATACCCTGATCTGCCATTTCAGCGCGCAGGCTGTTGGCCCACATATGAATCGCGCCTTTGGCTGCTGAATAAGACGCCCGATATTGAGTTCCAAGTAGACCGGCCACACTGGAAATAAAGGCAATCCGACCAGATTTCTGTTTTAAAAACGTCGGTAAAACCGTTTTGGTCAAAAACACCTGAGAGAAATAATCAACTTCCATAATGGCGCGTTCAGTCTGCATGGTGGTTTCCTGAATCAGGGCACGCTGACTGAGTCCAGCATTATTGATTAGCCAATCAATGCGGCCTTTCTCACTCAGCACCTGTTCATAAGCCGTGCGTACCTGATTTTCATCAGTAATATCGGCTACGATTGAGATGTGTTGATCAGGTTTCACCAGTCCTGCACGGACTTTTTCCAGTTCTTCCAAACGTCGTGCGGTCAATACTATCTGCGCACCTTGTGCAGCACATTCTTCGGCCAGTGCCTTACCAATTCCTGAAGATGCTCCGGTAATCCAGACGACTTTTCCCTGTAAATTTTCTAGTTTTGCCATTAAATCCTGTCACCCTCTTTATATGAATATGTGCCTGGCGGCATTTCATCTTCCAGAAATGCCAGCAACTGCTCAAAATAATAACTCATGGTATCCGCATCATAGAGGCTACCAAGTTTATCAAAACGTTTATAACCCAGTTGTGTGGTCAGGCGAATCACACCATTCAATTTTTTATCCACCACCACATTAAATTTGAGCATCTTTTTCGGTTCACGCACCAGATGCATCACGCCCTGATCCACCACCTGAATAAAAGCTTTCAATGCCGGTGAGACATACTGATTATTGCCACCTTTCATTTGCTCTACACAGCCTAACAGTTCCGTGATCAGCATGCGTTCTACCGGATAACGAACAAAATATCCATCCTCATTTTCATGGGTCATCTTGTACAGATAGTTCACCATGGGAATTAGCCGGTCATTACCAAAAAACGAAACCGACCACGGCATATATTTGCGAGTCGTTTCTAAAATCTGTTGAATGACTTTTTCAGATTCCTGATCTGGGGAGCTAGAGAGTTGCACCACACGACCAAAAATCTGGTCAATAATTTCACAGGCAATATCGGCCAGATTTTCACCGAGCAGTTTAGCCAGACTTTCCTGTTCGCCAGCATTAAATCGGGAGTGCAGGTCTTTAAAGCGTTGATGGGTATCGGGGTGAATCTTGAGAGAAATGCTATAGCTCATCTTGTTATCCTTTTTTTAATCGTCTGCGATGAGTCGCGTTTTATCAATCTATCATACGTTGAGTTCAGGCAGCTGCCAATTGGCGAAAGTTTGCTTTTGGTTAAGCTGCCGCATGGCTTGATTTTTTTGCTACAATAGATGCAATTTTTTATCCACTTTTGATCTGTTTAGACTATGACTGATTCAGCGCAAAATATTGCTACGACCTACGATCCGACCGAGATCGAGAAAAAATGGTACCAAACCTGGGAAGAGCGCGGTTACTTCAAGCCGTCTCAAAAAGGTGAATCATTCTGTATCATGATTCCGCCGCCAAACGTCACTGGTAGCTTGCACATGGGTCATGGTTTTAACAATGCCATCATGGATGCCTTGACTCGTTATAATCGTATGTCAGGCAAAAATACCTTATGGCAGCCAGGTACTGACCATGCGGGTATTGCAACCCAGATGGTTGTTGAGCGTCAGTTAGGTGCTCAAGGCGTAAGCCGTCATGATCTGGGCCGTGAAAAGTTCATCGAAAAAGTTTGGGAATGGAAAGAACAGTCTGGCGGTAATATCACCCGTCAAATCCGTCGTCTGGGATCTTCAGTAGACTGGTCACGTGAACGCTTTACCATGGATGAAGGTTTATCCAATGCCGTTAAAGAAGTGTTCGTGAAACTGCATGAAGAAGGCCTGATTTACCGCGGTAAACGTCTGGTGAACTGGGATCCTAAATTGCAAACTGCCCTGTCCGACCTTGAGGTAGAATCTGATAAAGAAGAACAAAGCTCATTGTGGCACTTCAAATATTTCTTTGAAGATAAATCGCTTCGCACTCAAGATGGCAAAGACCATATTGTCGTTGCCACCACTCGTCCAGAAACATTACTCGGTGATACTGCGGTTGCGGTCAACCCTGAAGATGAGCGTTATGCACATCTTGTCGGCAAAAATATTGTATTGCCAATTACTGGCCGTACAGTTGCCATCGTTGCTGACGAATATGTTGAAAAAGAATTCGGTACAGGCTGTGTGAAAATTACGCCTGCGCACGACTTCAATGACTATGAAGTGGGTAAACGCTGTGGTCTGGCACTGATCAACATCTTCAACAAAAATGCCGAAGTTCTGGCTGAGTTTGAATATATCGAAAAAGCCGGTGAGCAGATTTCTAAAACTATCCCTGCGCCTGTAGACTATATCGGTTTAGAACGTTTTGAAGCACGTAAAAAACTGGTTGAGCAAGCGGAAGCTGAAGGCTGGTTAGATCAGATCCAACCATACACCCTGAAACCACCGCGCGGTGACCGTTCAGGCGTGATCGTTGAGCCATTATTGACAGACCAATGGTATGTAAAAATTGCTCCACTGGCTGAACCTGCGATTGAAGCGGTTAAAGATGGCCGTATCAAGTTCGTTCCTGAGCAGTACAGTAACATGTACATGGCATGGATGAACAACATTCAGGACTGGTGTATCTCGCGTCAATTGTGGTGGGGTCACCGTATTCCGGCCTGGTACGATGCTGAAGGCAATGTATTTGTCGGTCGTAACAAAGAAGAAGTTCGTGCGAAACACGGTATTGCACCTGAAGTTGAATTGAAACAGGACGAAGATGTACTGGATACCTGGTTCTCTTCTGGTTTGTGGACATTCTCAACTTTAGGTTGGACTGGCGACGAAGCGAAAGACAAAGACAACTATTTCTTGAATACTTTCCACCCGACTGATGTATTGGTCACTGGTTTTGACATCATCTTCTTCTGGGTTGCCCGGATGATCATGATGACCATGCACTTCATGAAGAATGAAGATGGCACACCACAAGTACCATTCAAAACTGTGTATGTACACGGTCTGGTACGTGATGGCGAAGGTCAGAAGATGTCTAAATCTAAGGGTAACGTACTTGACCCATTAGACCTGATTGATGGTGTTGATCTGGAAACCTTGGTACAAAAACGTACTTTCGGTCTGATGAATCCAAAACAGGCTGCGAAGATTGAGAAATCTACCCGTAAAGAATTCCCTGAAGGTATTCAGGCTTATGGTACTGACGCGGTTCGTTTCACATTCTGTGCACTTGCCAACACTGGCCGTGACATCAAGTTCGACATGAAACGTGTTGAAGGTTACCGTAACTTCGCCAACAAAATCTGGAACGGTACACGTTTCGTGATGATGAACGTGGAAGGTCAAACCGTTGGTCAAACTGCACGTCCTGATCTGTGGGAATTGCCTGAACAATGGATCGTAAGCCGTCTGCAAAAAGCAGAACAAGCGATTCAGCAAGCATTCGCGACTTACCGTCTTGATCTTGCTGCTCAAGCGATCTACGAATTTATCTGGAATGAATACTGTGACTGGTATGTCGAGCTGACCAAACCGGTTCTGAATGATGAAAACGTATCTGAAGAGCGTAAAGCTGAAGTTCGTCGTGTATTGCTTGCGGTGATGGAAGCTTCTTTACGTCTTGCTCACCCAATCATGCCGTACTTGACGGAAGAAATTTGGCAGACCCTTGCACCAATGATTGGCTTGGGTGGTGAAACCATTATGTTGGCAAACTACCCTGTTGCAGATGAGGCCAAAATTAACGAACAAGCCGAAGCAGATATGCAATGGCTACAAGGTTTGATTGGTGCGGTGCGTAATATTCGTGGTGAAATGGGTCTAGGTAATGCACGCTTATTACCTGTACTTTTACAGAACACCACTGAAGCAGAAAAAGCACAAATTTCTCGTATTGAGCCGTTGTTTAAAGCATTGGCGAAAGTTGAGAGCATTACCTTCTTGGCGGATGGTGAACAACCACCATTGTCTTCTTCTTCTGTAGTCGGCCATGTGTCTGTATTTGTTCCAATGAAGGGTTTAATTGACCCGAAAGCGGAATTGGGGCGCCTACAAAAAGACTTAGACAAGGTTCAAAAGCAGCATGACCAAATTGCCACTAAACTTAGCAATGAAGGTTTTGTGGCAAAAGCCCCTGCTGCTGTGGTTGAAGGCGAGAAAGTGAAACTTGCTGAGTTTGCGGATCAGTTAGCGAAGATTAAAGCGAATATGGAGCAAATTGCGGCGCTTTAATGTGTTGTTAGTTTGATCTAATTTGTGTATAAAGGGCTGATTATTCAGCCCTTTATTGATTTCAACAATTATGAAATATATTCAAAAAATCAGTGCAAAATTAGACTTCCTTAATCGGGATATAAATATCGACCTAAAAGGACGCAACTTAATTCTCACTGGTAAAAATGGAGTTGGTAAAACTAGATTTTTAAATCAATTAAATAGTGTAGTTCTAAACAAGTTAGTTCATGAAATTCCTCATTTTCCTCAACAGCATTATTCATGTAAGAAACAAATTATTAATATAATAAAGTCAGAGACTTCAAACTTACCGTCTAACAATATATACCAACAGTATTTGACAAACTTAGAACATTTATTAGTTAAAACAGATTATTACAACATTATTGAAAATAGAAAATTTGTAGAAATTGCGACAGAGTTAAAAGATATAATCATCCAACATCAAAATTTATCAAATGATGAGAACTTCAAATACAGACATTCACAGATACATGAGATTGATCATTATTTTAATCAATTAGGCTACATGAATTCTCATGAAAATATTGATTTGGTCGTAACTGGCATTGGTAACTTGAGCGAAAATATTCAAGCATCAAAAGTAACGTTTAATTTCTTCCCAGCCCATAGACAGTCACAAATTACTGCATCCACAAATACAATTGACTTAAATCAATATATTAATACAGCAAAACATGAATATTCTTCAAAGTTAGGACAGTTTCTTGAACAGTATTTATTAAATATCAAAATTGAAAAATCGCTCGCCTTATCAGAAGAGCAAGATACTAATCATGCCGATCAAATAGATTTATGGTTTAAAAAATTTGATGAAGATCTGAAGTTTTTATTTGAGGATTCAACAACTCAATTAAAGTTTGATTATAAATTGAGAAAATTCAGCTTAATACAATCTTATCGAGAGTTTACATTCCAATCACTTTCGTCAGGATTTACTGCCATATTTGATATTTATAGTGACCTATTAATGAGATCTCGATTACTAAATATTCTACCGAATGAATTAAATGGGGTCGTGCTCATCGACGAAATAGATGCTCACTTACATATTTCGCTTCAGAAGAAGATTTTACCATTTTTAAGCCAATCTTTTCCTGAAATCCAGTTCATTGTAAGTACACACTCTCCATTTGTTATCACCTCAACGAATAACGATACTGTAGTCTACGACCTCTCAACAGGTGAGTTCTTTGAAGAAGATTTGAGTCAATATTCTTATGAATCTGTGATTAAAGGATTATTCCACGTAAATCCTATAAGTGCAGACACAATGGATTCAATTAAAACACTAAAAGACCTCTTAAATGAGAATCCAAGAAATTATGAAAATATAAGATCAATTATCAAAAATTTAAGTGAACTAGAAAAAAATAAACTCTTAGATAAAAAATTAAAAAACCTATATTTACAAGGAATCAATCTTCTAGCAGATAACAATCAACTGGAGGGTTTAGATGTTTAAAGTATCCAAATCTGCGAGACCAACGGATTGGACTACGAAGGACTACAAAGATCCCGTGGTTGTTAAGCAATTAAAGAAAGATTTCCATAGTAAATGCTATATCTGTGAACAGAAGCATTTCCCAAACCTAAATGTTGAACATTTCATTCCACATTTAGATGATGAAACACTTAAGCTTGATTGGAACAATCTCTATTACGCATGTTCAAGATGCAATTCAATCAAAAATAAATACTACGATGATATGCTGGATTGTTGTAACGGAGATCATCTAGTTGAAGAATGGATTAAGGCTTATTACAGAATGCCAGATGAAGATATTGAGGTAATCAATGCTTGTCCTGACGGTCATTCATATCACACTAAAGCTGAAACTTCTAAAGAGCTGATAGCTAAGTGTTTCAATAATGCAAATAGTGGTATTCAAGAAGTCAGTAAAGAAGATTTGAGAGATAAAATCATTGATGTCCACAGTGAGTTTTTAGATTTAAGACGTGAATTCTTTAAGAATCTAGATAATTGGCTTGATGAAGAAAAAATCGATCAAGCTAGAAAAATTCGACACCGTTTAAAATCGCATTATCCATTTTCTGCAATTCTACGCGGTCATATAGAAAAGGATTCTAAATGGCGTAATGCTCTAGAAGATATTGATAAAATTGAAATTCTACAGTCGGCTAACCCTCACCCCAGCCCTCTCCCAGAGGGAGAGGGAGTGTGATTTGATTTAATATCTGCATAGATTTCGCAACGGATGTTCCCTCTCCTGAGCAAGTTTTAAAGCACTGCTTTAAAATGAGGCGCAAGTGAGGGCTAGGGAGAGGTCTGCTTTAATTTAGTACGCACCCGCCACAAATCTTCCAACACCACATCCGTCCTTCCCAACACATCAGAATTCCAATATCGAACCACTGTTAAACCCAAAGCCTCTAAAAATTGAGTGCGTTCGACATCATAAGTCCGACCATCTTCCGTATTATGCTGACCACCATCCAACTCAATGACCAAGCCAATTTCATGACAGTAAAAATCTACAATATACGGTTCAATGACCTGCTGACGACGGAATTTCAGATTCATAAAACGTTTGGCACGAAGCAGTTGCCACATGAGGTGTTCTGCATCGGTGGCGGTGTGGCGCATGGATTTGGCGAAAATGAGTAGTTGAGGATCGAGCTTTTTGTTCATGAGATTTTGTTTTTATTATTTTATTGAGGATAACAGAAATTTTAAATGCCCTCACCCCGACCTTCTCCCAAAGGGAGAGGGTGAATCCATCAGAACTCCATATATCATTTGATACGCAATGAAGTTCCCTCTCCTCCTAGGAAAGGGTTAGGGAGAGGTAATTCTAATTAAGTTAAAGCATCCCATGTCTTAAAAACATCTCTAATCCACTTACCTTTTTAATATACATCAGGCGTTCTTTTTCTACTTTAATCTGCTGCTTTATAGTAGAAGTATCTTCATCAATCTGCTTATACAGATCAGCAATTTGAACTTTTCCCTTTGCTTTTTTTACTGCAATTCTGGTTTTCGATGACCAGACCAGTCGATTGATCAATGTATCGATCTGCTCTTGTAACTTCTGGCTCTGCGCATCCAAAGCCAGTTGATAAAACTTGAGTTGCTCTGCACTTAAACTCTTTTGCGAAGGATCTCGATCTTGCTCAATCTGAAGCTGCATTTTTAGTAAGGCAAACAAATCCTGTTCTGCATAGGCCTCATTGGCACGTTGCAACAATTCTGTCTTTTTAATCTTTTTTACATCATTCGCTTCACGATCTGGATGAATCGCGGCAGCAATCTTTAAATATACAGATTTCACTGACTGCTCTGCCATCGCAGCTACCTGTTCCTGCTTTTCCTGCCGGCGTTTTAGTTTGGCCTGCTCGCGGACTTGCTGAAAATGATCAGAAGCCCATTCTTCAAATCTCTCAGCATCTGCCGGATCTAGGACATTTTCATTCTTAAAAAACCTTTCCAGCTCATTGGTCTTTTTTTGGCTTTTTCTGAATTGAGCATGTTCAGCACGCTGCTGATAATAAGTGAAGATTTCATTGACCTTATTGGTTTCTTGCGCTGACATTGCCTGAGAATCTTGCAGATAATCTGCCAGGTATTGAATCTTCTCATCCAGCACTATCAACTCGGCCTTGGTGAAATCTGTTTCCTGTAAATGCGTCCAGAGCTGTTCAAGCTGCTCAAACAGAACACCATGCAATTCATGATAGACCGGCATGAAAGTTTTATGCGTATATTGCTGTAGGTCTTCTTCAGCCTGTTGCCATTTTTTTAACTCCAACTTCTGCTGTTCGATTTTATCAATCAAACGATCCAGCTTCTTCTGCTGTGGCGAAAGCGCTGTGAATGGTTGGATCATGGTTTTTAAGTCAAAGAGCATGGCAGCAGAAAGACCCAAGGAAATCTTATCTATATTAATTCTTTCAGCTTTCGCCACAAAGTTCTTTTCACCTTAGGCTATTGAAATTTGTATCAGAATTAAAAAAAGCAGAACTAAGTCTGCTTTTTTCACGCGGCTCTTTATTATTCCAGTACAACACGGCCATTTAAGGACTGCACTGGGCGGTTATTTGGATGTCCCATTAACTTGGAAAATTCTGAAATCTGTGTCGCAGAGGCCTGCTGGATTTCTTTCAGAATTAACCAGCGCACACCTTCGGAACATGGTGGTGTGGTCAGCGAACCACTAAAGCGATAATAATCCAGATTCTTAGGCAACATCTCATTTACAGGTTGCGGAGTCTTTAAGACGACTTTTTCACCTTGCTTTTTCGGCAAGCGGTTCCACATACGTTGAAGCATCGGATTTTCTGTACCCTGCTCAAACATCATCGCCACTACAGCAAGTTCCCCTTGAGTATTGGCATGGACAAAATGAATCTCTAGAGGATAGCTCTTGCCCTTAATCAGGTTCTCACTTGGGCTATGCAGATGAAACTGTTTCAGCACAAAAGTTTCACCATCCAGCTGCAATTCTCCGCCTTGAGCAAAGTCTACTTGAACGGTATGACCCTTATTTTCAATCGCGTGAATCATGGTGTTATAGCTAAACTTGAGCGGTTCCAATTCAGCTTTGACTGTTCGCTCAATATTGATCGGTGACTGGTTCAGTCCATTACAGGCTGAATATTTCTGGTTTAGAGTCGACCATTGTTCAGGCTGAGTATAGTTCCAGTCTGCATCTGCAAATACTGCTGTACTTAAGCCCATAACCGTTAAAAGCGTGAATATCTTTTTCACAATACATCCTTTCTTGGAAGTCAAAATCAATTTTTTTAATTTAAAAAACAGATTTTTAGCTTGATCTAATCGCTATATTTTTCAGGGCACAACATACAGAAATTTATAAGTATCAAGTTATTTGATTACAAATCATTAAATAGTTCTCATTATTCCAAGGAAATTGCTCAGATTTTATCTTGATATATTTCAGCAGGATATTATTTATGCTGATTAAAAGTCACACAGAGTAAAATGTGAACTGGTTCAAATTTAATCTATTGAATAATCAATCAATATTTACATGAAATATCTATCTTATTTTCTCAAAATCGCTATATCTTTTACTTATAGCGATCACATTTAAAAAACATAATTTATTTTTATTCAAAAACTTACACAATTACAGCAGCAAACTAACAGTCGAGATTGCTAGACTCGGAACAAAGAGTGATCTGGAATAATAACAATGGACTGGGCCACCATATTTATAAATGATACGACCTGGGAATTTGCCACAGAGATTTTGCTGCGCTGTGTAGTGATGTACGCGATGATTATCCTGTTTCTACGGCTGACAGGTAAACGTGGGGTACGACAACTTTCGATCTTTGAAGTCACCATCATTCTTGCCTTGGGTTCCATTGCCGGCGATCCGATGTTTACAGAAGATCTTCCCCTGATCCAGGCGGCGCTGATCATGTCGGTGATCATTTTCCTGTATCGTCTGACCACCTGGCTCATGATGAAATTTCAATGGTTTGAAGACCTGCTCGAAGGCAAACCGATTCATATTGTGGAAGATGGTTTACTGGTCATTGATGAAATTAAAAAAGGCAAAATGTCTCATGATGAATTCTTTGCTGAGATGCGTCAGCAAGGCATTGAACATTTGGGTCAGGTGCGCTTAGGTTTACTGGAAACAGACGGTAAATTCAGTATTCTATATTTCCATCCAGATGATGTTCGGCATGGGCTCCCGCTTTTCCCTAAATCCTGCTGCATAGTCAAAGAAGTCAAGCCAGAAGAGCTTTATGCCTGTATTTATTGCGGTCAAGTCCAGCATTTAGAAGAAGCAGCACAGACGTGTCCGCGCTGTCACTCTCACCAATGGGCAAAAGCCATGAATAGCCACCGGATTACTTAGAGCTGCTTAAGTCGCTGCAAATGATCAAAGATTTCTGGTAGTTGCTGAATCTTGTATTGAATATGCGTAGCATCCGGATGAAAACCTTGCATCCATAAAGCATGCATACCTGCGGCTGTTGCGCCTTGAATATCATTAACAGGATGATCGCCAATATATAGACACTTCTCTGGCTGCACGCCTAAACGCTCTGCGGTAATCTGGAAAATTTCCGGTTGCGGTTTATTAAAGCCGACCAATCCTGAACTGATAATCTCATCGAAATAATCTGCAATACCTAAACCGCGAATGGTATTTAATCGGGTCTCATGTCCGCCATTGGATACAATGGCCAAGCGATAACCTTCAGTCTTAAGCTGTTTTAATACTTGTCCTGCTTGCGGCATCTCTACGGCGAAACGTCCAAACTGGCTAAACCAGAACTGCGCTAGCTCCTCTAGATCTGGTGGAGTTAACCAAGATAATTCCTGCAACAATGCATATGCAGCTGAAGCGCCAATACTGCCATGAGTCAGCAATTCCTTTTTCGGATAACCGCCATTGTCTATGCGTCGCACAATCTCAATAATTTTCTCAAGTTCAACCTGTGCTAGTGCCGAAGCATAATATTCTGCCAGATAACGGCTATAGGCCTGTGTCGTCAGGTCACGGTGCGTCAAGGTATTGTCGAGATCGAATAGAACAGCTTGAATGGTCATAATTTAAAAAGGAATAGAAGGTTTTCTGTCATGGTAACAGCTGGGAACTTTCAGGATTAGACCTAAAATTGCTAAGTTTTGTTGTTTCAGGCATAAAAAAAGCGATGCCGAAGCACCGCTTTTTTTGCTCTAAAATTAGAACTTGTATTCGAAGCCTGTACCAACAAGTAACTGGTTGTCTTCATCAGAACCTTGTTCAATAGTCAGGTAGCCTGCTGTACCGTACACTTTAACTTGTTTAGATAAAGCGTAGTCCACGCCAGCAAGAAATTGCTTAGCTTCAAAGTCTGAACTTGCATTGTTGAAAGTCACATCGCTATAGCTATATTGGCCTTTTACTGTCCATTTTTTAGCATTTGGCAGGTTATATTCTGCACCAATTAACCATGCTTGCGCATCGTCGATAGTTGCTGCTGCGGCTTGGTTTGCTGCTGGACTAGCAGAAGCATTTTCAATATCAGAAGTTTGATACAATGCACGAAGTGATAGACCATTCTCTAAGTTGACACGACCAATTGCACGAACTGTATTTGCTTCTGCAACAACATTACGGCTTGCTGTAACATCTTGGCCTAAACGAGGAGCTGTATTGTCGGCATTTAGGAAACCACGACCTAAGAAACGAGAAGGAATCGCTTTGTCATAGCCTAGACCTGCGACAAATGTTTTATCGCTATATACTAATGAAGAAGACCAAGAATCACCTAAACCACGACCAGCGACAGTATAACCACCTTTAGTCGAGTTAATAGTGTCGTTACCTTCACCAGTTGCAAGCTGCAGTTTACCTTCAAGTTTACCTTCACCTACTTTAAATGCTGGGGTTTCGTAAACAAGCGTATTATCAATACGGTTTTCACCCGCCATGATGCCGTGTACGTCAGCATTGTTTGCTACATAGTTGTTGAAAGTATCAACTACAGCAGAAAGCTGTTTTACAGGCGTATCAATCTTACCGACTTTTAACGCACCTAATTTCTCATCTTTTAAACCAATGAGAATATTACGCGGTACGAATACGTCATTGCTGCTGTTTGAACCTTCATCACTATAGAATGTGAATTCAGCTTGGTATAACGCGCTTAAACGATCAGTTAATTTTTCGTCCCCTTTTAAACCCAAGAATGAGTTATTAGAGTTCAGGTCAGTAATATGACGATCTTCTACGCCATTTTTATTATCTGCTTGTACATGATCTAGAGAAAGATCGATTTCACCATAGAAAGTTGGTGCTGCAAATGTAGTCCCCGCTAAAAGGCTGAGTGCGATTGCTGTTGCTAACTTAGTTTTCATTAAAAAATCCTTTAACTTATTTTGTTACAAATAATACACACGACGCCTATATTACAAAATTATTAAAAAAATATTTATATATTCTTTTTAATACTTTAGGTGGAGAGTCAATTAACTTACTTATTCATAAGAGATTTTAAATATTTTTCGCTACTTTCATCCATCGGAAAATAGGAATCAGGCAAAAAATCGCGATAATTACGATCAAATTTAGATAGTTTTGGTAACCTAAAGCATCCCCTAGTAGCCCGCTCAGGCTATAAAGTCCCCCGCTTACAGTAGCCATCAAGGCGACCTGAAAGGTGAAATCCGTCCCTGCCAGATGCTTGCGACTGTATTGCATCACCAAGGTCAGCATAACCACTAAGAGCATGGCCGATACCATATCTTCAGCAGCATTGATAAGATAAATGATCCAGTTTTCTACTTTGTTCTGGGCTTCATATCGTGCAGCCAGCCAAGCATAAGCGATTAGACTGAGTATTTTCAGAATAGAGAAAATCATTAAACTCCAACTGCGCGACCAGTATTTCAAACACCAGCCTGCTAGCCCTGCGCCAATCAACGCTGCAAAAGCGCCGAGCATGGTGACATAAATACCAATCTGACCAAAACTCAGTCCCAAATCGACCATCAAAGGTTTTAATAATGGCCCAGACAGACCATCCGCCACTTTAAAGGTTAGTAAAACCAGCAGCCATGTCGCCAAGGTAGAATCAGCTAAAAAATATTGAAAATAAGCTTTAATTCTAGTCCGAGCAGGTAATTTCTCAGGTGATGAAGAAATCATCTTTTGATGATCTGGTTCTTTAAACCATAACACCGGTAAAGTATTCAGAAAGACCAGAACTGCCAGCAGTAAAAAGGTCATCTGCCAATGCAAAAAGTCGAGTAACCACAGGACTGCCCCGCCTCCAACAATAAAGCCCAAGCGGGAACCAATCACCTGAAAGGTATTACCCCAGTGTTGCTGTTCATTTTTTAAAATATTGACTGCCAGTCCATCCGTGGCAATATCCTGAGTAGCACCGATCCCATTCATCACTAACAACGTGATAAAAAAGATCAGCAGGTACAGCGGCTGGTTTAAGGCTTGGATCGGCAAGAAGGACAGTCCAATCAGTACAGAGACGGAAAGCCATTGCAAAGGAATAATCCAGCTTCGATAATGACCTCGAGATTTTGATCCATGTCGATCAACTAAAGGTGCCCAGAAGATTTTTATCGACCATGGCAGCATGAGCAGGCCAAAGCCACCAATATGTGCCAGAGATACGCCTTCAGCTCGCAGAATGACCGGCAAGGCATGGGTCATAAACCCGACCGGAAGCCCCTGTGCCCAATATAGGGAAAACAATAAAATATAAGTATTCCGCATATTCAGCGCAGGTCCTTAAGGTAAAAATGCTAAAAGCATCCATCATCGCTATACATTTTGCCAATGATCCAGATTTTACAACAGTCTAGGACGTGTCCTCATTTGGCTTTGCACCAAATAAATATGCAGGCTATACGGATCATAGATTTATAATTGCGTGCTAGTTTATCAAATCGAGTTGCAATAGCACGGAAATGTTTTAATCTCACAAAAGCATTTTCAACTAAATGTCTTAATTTATATAGATATTTATCAAATTCCTTATTCGATCTCTTACTGTTTGATCTCAATGGAATAATGGGAATCATATTCTTGTTCTTGGCACATATTCTAATGTGCTCAGCATCATACCCCTTGTCAGCAATGAGATAAGTTGCCTCGCCTACAATATCAATCAGTTGTTTTGCAACTTGACTGTCGTGGACGTCACCCCCAGTGATTTTAAAATCAATCGGTAATCCATTCGCGTCGGTTGCAAGATGTATTTTTGTTGTTCGTCCACCGCGTGATTGTCCAATTGCTCTTTCGAAACCATGCCGAGCTCCACTTGCATGTTGATGCACGCGTATGTAGCTTCC
>NZ_DDLD01000053.1:0-5951 GCF_002339435.1 Acinetobacter sp. UBA2581
CAATAAAAAGCCCACTTACTCGTCAAAATAAGTGGGCCAGTGCTGTAGTCACTTTCTTCGTATTACGTCTTCTTCTTATCGCAAAAACAATATAGCACTAAGGCTTTGATCAGAAAGTATAGAGAATATTAAGAAACTGTTTTCAAATGTTGAACTTAAGTTAATTTTCTTTTCAGGTAATAAATTCTAAGCATTAAAAAAGCCCACCATTTGGAGAGCTTTCCTTGATGCTTAAACCTATTCTTTTGAACACTTCACTTCAAACTGATATTCGTCTTGGGTAACCTTAATTTTAATATTTTTATATTTTCGTTTGTTTGGATCCATTGCCGAGCCAGCCACTTCCTCAAAAAAGCTACGATCATTCATTAGCTCGCCATACACTTTATAGCCTAATAAAATCTTTTCAGGCTTTTTGCCTTCAGCCACTAATTTACCGAGAGTATCTTCTAGTTTTTTAACAGTTAAAATCGCCATTTCAATTAGAGCTCAAAAACAAAAAGGCATTATCACTTAATTTTATGAATAAATAATGTCAAAAAAGCCCACCTTTCGATGAGCTTTAATGCCTTGGTCTCGGTTGAACCGTAATACGACCAGTATAGAAAAAGAATACCTTACATCCATATAGGATGTCAAACACTCAATTTTCTTAAATTTTTTCGGTACTGGCCTGCATAATGCTCTACCTCATCATTCAACTCTTTGAGCAAAAGCTCAACTGCATTACCTAGCCATGCATAGCGTTTTGAATAAGTATTTGGTTCAATATAATCAATTCCTGAAAATACTAAGCGGCCTTTCAATGTATGGTATTCACGCAACTTTGGACGCAATGAATAAAACAGCTCCATACGTGCAATGTGTTTGCAGAATTGCGGCATATCAAAACTTTCACGCTGCTTATCCATTTCCTCTTGCACCATACGCCATAAGTAATCTGAGATGTATTTTGTGACCACGGAATAATTATCCGTATTGTCTCGATAATCACCCCATACCAAAATTGACGCATAAGCCTTGGTTTCATCATTTGGCATTAAAGCAATTGCGCCACAACGATCTTCCCAATTGACAGGGATTTCATTTGTTGGTGGTGTATCTGCTTCATAATTTGCTGTTTTGGCTCTTAACTGCTGCCCCAACCATTCAATATTTGTCATCTTTTCAGCTACCGTCGCATTCATCCCAAATCCCCTACCATCTTCTCAATTTGCTGGATCGCGTGACCTGACTTCACTTGATCCGTACTAAACCGTATTACCTGATAACCCATCATGGTTGCTGCGTTATATTTTTCCATGTCCCCGATATACCCCTTACTTCTGGTATGCCTTCCTCCACTCCAGATCCCACCTTCAACTTCAACCAGTATCTTTTTTCCTGCCAGGTGGAAATCAGCTCTCCATTTCCGCTTTGGGTGAAACTCAAATTCCTGCTCAAACTCAATTTTTAAAGTTTTGAGTTCTCCGGCCAGTTTCGCTTCAAACTCATTTGGTATTTTTTCGCCTTTGACCTTAGGGCGCTTGGAACGCCCTTTAGGTTTGGTGGCTTTAACCATTTTTTTATATTCAGCAATTGAGTAGCTGGTCATTCACCCCAAACCCTCAATACAACGGCGCCAATAGCCATGAAAATAAACATCAGCGCTTTGTTTAGATCCTTCATACGGCAATTTCACCCTTTACATTCATAATGTCTTTGGCATATGCAGTTGCACGGTAATGACTCTCTGATACACGCTCCAAATAACCACCTTTGACATGCTCCTGAAGCAGGCTGTAAATAGTGGTTCTATGGAAATCAAAAACAGCTTCTTGCACGTCCTTCACTGAAAATGGCGTAGTGGCATAACAAGCAAAAAGCATCAAACTTATCTGATCTTCAAAGCTAACTTTCCTATGGATTTTTGACTGATCATCAGAATCAATTTGCTTAATCTCGCCACCATTTTTCAAAAATTCTTCAATTGTTGTATTCACACCCCACCCCCTACACGCTGATCTGTCCAATTGCATTCAACTACGGTTAATCCACCCTGTTGAAAACGAGACCAAAGACGATCACCCAAGTCTTTCTGCAGCTCAGCTAATGTCAGATTAGAAATCAGCATGGTCGGCTTCATCCGGTCATAGCGTGCATATAAAACTTTGTGAACTAGCTCACGGCGTTTATCACGGTCATGCAATCCATATTCATCCAGGATCAACAGGTCGTACTGGCTGAAATCATAAATCACAGATTTTTCTGTAGCGTCCGGCTGCTCCCATGCGTTCATGATTCGCTGTGCCAGATCTTCGCTGGTGATGTAGCGTGCATACTTTCCCTTGTTGAGCAATGTCCGAGCCGTTGCACAGCTGAGATGAGTTTTTCCTGTACCAGTAGGCCCCACCATCACAAAGTTGTTTTTATGGCCATGGATCATGTTCTTCGCGAATGAAACAACTTGATTCAGTGCGTTCTGTTGACCAGCATGCTGAACGATATAATTCTTAAATCCTGACTCAGCATGGCGTTCTGGGAGCATTGCACCAGCAAAGTGTTTTTCACGTACGGTACGATCAATTTCAGCCTGTGCATTGCGCTTTTGCTCTTCCAGAAACTCAACGGCGCATTGTGGGCACTTCTGAAAAGGGCCTGCTTGTACCATGGCGGTTTTATGTTTCGAGCAGATCGCTTGTGTTTGTTTTAATCCCTGAGTTAGCATCGACATTGCGTTCATACAAAGTCCTCCGGGATATGGACTGGTGAATTCACTGGTGCGTGATGTTGCGATGCTTGGTCTGCCCAAGCTGTATTCACATCCAGATTAGAATTTTGTTTTTCAGAAGATTGATACGTTTTTTGAGTATATTTACGTTTGATCCACTTCACGAAGTTTGAATACATCTGGGTATCTGTGATCAAGCCTGCGTTCAAACGTGGTTCGTAATGGGCATTCACTTCAAGTAAAATCTGATTCACCAGTTCTTGGGTCATCGGGGTTTCACCTGATCGCTGTAACCAAGAATTCAGAGAATGTAAATCTGGTGTCCAGAGATTTAGAACCTGATCAACCGAATTTTCCTGTGCGTTTCTCTCTTTAAAGTTTTCTTTAAATGTTTCTTTAAGTGTTTCTTTAAGTGTTTCTTTAATAGTGCCCCGTTCAACGGTACTGGTCCCGTCACCTTTCACGGTACTAGTCCCGTCCCGTTTGGTGGTACTAGTCCCATCACCTTTAAGGGTACTACCCTCATTTGGTACTAGTCCCTTTTCGCGGTACTGGTCAGGAGTGAATAAATATTCATTCAAACAGCCTGTTGTTCTTTCAACTTTGATTAAGCCAAGCTCTTCCAGATCACGAATACATGACATAACCGTATCGCGTTTTTTGATACCGCAATATTTTTGAAATTGAGTGATAGCAATTGGGTGAGATGCGCGGTCAAATCCAATGGTTTGACGCATGACAAACATTAAACACTTAAATGCCTTATCGTTTAACTGAGCCATGATCTGACCGTCAATTAAACCATTTGGCATCTTGGTGTAGCGCTCTTCTTTATTCGACATAGCTTTGCGCTCATTTTTTGGAAAATGAACTACTTGCCCTTGAGGTATTGGTGGTTCATGTGCTAAATTTGATTTCATTCATTACTCCAGTGTTCTGAATACAAAAGCCTGACCTTCCACGTCAGGCTTTTTCATTTTGTGCGTTTGATGTGTAGCGCTTCATTTGCTTAAAGGCTGCCTGATCTGCTGCTGTAGCAAACTCGATAATACGTTGAAAAATTGCGTGGATTTCTTCATATTCCTGCGGTGTGATTACGCCATCTTCATAGGCCTCATATACCTTCTGATTCGCCTGCCCATTACAGATATTCCCCTGCATCATTGCTTCAATTACTGATAGCTCGTGATGCTTACTGCCGTCACAGCCAGTAGGAATCAGAGCCAATCCCAACTGATGCGCCCATGCACGTAAAACAACCGGATTGCCAGTGAAAGAAAGCATCATTTCGAACTTCTTTAGGCTTGGTAGGTAGTCCATATTGGGATTTGCATAATTCAACACAGTCTTATGGGAGTCGCCCAGAACATCAGCGATCTGCTTCGGATCAATACCTGGTGTTTGGTGAACCATCTTGTACATCGCACTCTGTGCTTCTTTACTGAATTCCATGTGTGAATCCCTTTATATATTCACATTTATTTCAAATGCTTATTTGGTGATAATTAGTTTAAGCAGAGAGTGCTTGGTTGCGGATGTAATCAAAATCTGCGTCCGGACAAAGCAGATCACAGCTAACTGCGCCATAGCTCTCTTTATCAATTTTGATAGCTAAAGAAGCACTGCATTTACTGTTGCCATACATGATCTGGTTTAAATAGCCCAGTGATGTTTGGCAGCGTTTTGCAAATACTTCTCGATCAGTTGACGAAAGATTGGCTAGGAAGGCTTTTAGTTCGGTTGTGTTTGCAGAAGACATGTCTAAATCTCCCAATAGTAATATTTAGTAAATACTAATTTTATTTACTAAGCAAGTCAACAGAGATTTAGTGTTTACGAATTTACTTTTTACTAAAAACTAGATGAAATAGAACTATGGACATTATTTCTTTACGACGCGCTAATTTACGCCGAGCAATTGATGCTAAAAATAAATCAGAAGGGTTTACTTCAGATGCTGCTTTTTGCGAGCACTACGATCTGAACCCTAGCCATATATCTCAACTTGTAAAAGGACATGGGAGTTTTGGCGAGCGCGCAGCTCGAAACCTTGAGAAAAAGGTAGGCTGGGAGCCTGGACTATTAGATAAAGAGCAGATCAAGAATATTTTTGGTGAAGAAACCTTAGCGAATGTTCCGCGTGTTAGAGCGCGTATGGCTCCCGTATTATCTTGGGTTCAAGCTGGTACATTCACTAATGTCGCTGCAGTTGATATGAGTGAAGTTTCTCAATGGCTTCCCCTTCCAGAAGATGAATGTTCAAACTGCTTCTTTCTCAGGGTTCAAGGCATAAGCAATTTCCCTGATTTTATTGAAGGTGACTACATTGTTGTGAACCCTGATGCTTACTATGGGGATATGCAATCGGGTGACATTATTGTGGTTCGTCGTGGTGAGGATGCTACTTTTAAAAAGTTAGTGATCGAAACAAATGGCAAGAGATATCTTCAAGCATTAAACCCAGATTTCAAGCCAAACATAATTGAATTTGATGAAGAATGTCAATTTATTGGACAGGTGGTTGACTGTGTAAGATATGTTTATCACGCCAAACCAAGAGTAAGAAAAAATTAAGAATAAAAGCAGCTACATGCGGCTTGTAACAAAGAAGCACCCAATAAAGAAAAACTCTTGAAGAGGAAAGCACAATGATCGCAACACTTAATAAATCCAAAACTGCGCTAACAATTAATCGTCAAGAGTTTAAGTTGGCATTAGGTAAAATCGGTGAAGGGATTGATAAGCAAATAGCTTCGCTTAAGAAGGCCAAGCAAAGCTATGACGCTGCTGAAATAGCACGTGAGGTCATTAGTGAGGCAAATATCTTTGAAGTTATTATTGAAGGCTTTAACGAAGCAGAAGAGACGAATCTAAAGCTGACTGACATAACCAATCTTGAAGTGGCCCAAGGATGGATAGATGAATTTTTAGAAAAGTATTCAGATATATAAATAGCCCAATCAATTTTTGTTGGCTGAAGAAGGAAAATTGGCCAAAAGAGGGCTGATAAAAAAGCTGATTAAAACCGAGGAAATAGCTAATAAATATAATGCAAAAGATTGAAATAAATTCACCGAAGATCAGTCATGTGTTTTACCAGCACCACTTGTTGACTGTAGTACTTCAGACGGGTGAAAGATTTCTTTATCGTCTTCTTGAATCTACTACTTTTGCTAAATTTATGGATTCAACTGATAAAGATAAATTTTATAAAACTGAAATTTGTCTTGTCCTGAAATAG
>NZ_DDLD01000069.1:0-7726 GCF_002339435.1 Acinetobacter sp. UBA2581
ACTTATTTCAGGACGGGACAAGAAATAGCAATAAAAAAGCACCCCAAATGGAGTGCTTTTTTTAACTTAATCTTAAAAGATTAAATTATTTGATCATGTCAGCAACTGCAGCGCGCTCTTCTTCAAGCTCGTTCAGTGTAACGTTGATACGTTCACGGCTGAATTCGTCGATTTCAAGACCTTGAACGATTTTGTATTCACCGTTTTCAGTAGTTACAGGGAAACCGAACATTACGCCTTCAGGGATACCATAAGAACCGTCAGAAGGAATACCCATAGTTACCCATTTGCCGTTTGTGCCAAGAGCCCAATCGCGCATATGGTCGATTGCAGCGTTCGCAGCAGAAGCAGCAGAAGACAGACCACGTGCTTCGATGATCGCAGCACCACGTTTACCAACAGTTGGAAGGAATACGTCTTTGTTCCAAGCTGCATCGTTGATTTTGTCTTTCAAGCTTTCGCCGTTCACGTTAGCAAAACGGTAGTCAGCATACATAGTTGGAGAGTGGTTACCCCAAACAGTCATGTTTTCGATGTCAGAAACTGCAACACCCGCTTTTTGAGCAAGTTGAGTTAACGCACGGTTGTGGTCAAGACGTAACATTGCTGTGAAGTTTTTCGCTGGAAGATCTGGAGCAGATTTCATAGCGATGTAAGCGTTAGTGTTCGCAGGGTTACCTACAACAAGAACTTTAACGTCACGGCTAGCAACTTCGTTCAGTGCTTGGCCTTGACCAATGAAGATTTCGCCGTTTACTTTAAGCAGGTCAGCACGTTCCATACCAGGACCACGTGGACGTGAACCAACTAATAAAGCATAGTCTGCATCTTTGAAAGCTACTTTAGGATCATCAGTACCGATCATGCCCGCCAATAATGGGAAAGCACAGTCGTCTAGTTCCATCATTACGCCTTTAAGCGCTTGCTGAGCTTTCTCAACAGGAATTTCTAATAATTGAAGAATAACTGGTTGGTCTTTACCAAGCATTTCACCGCTTGCGATACGGAATAATAGGCTGTAACCAATTTGACCAGCAGCGCCAGTAACGGCAACGCGAACAGGTTGCTTCATGTAATTATCTCCAATTGAGAGGATCGTCATAATGATTAAATAGCTGTTCTATCTAATCTTAATAATCATAAACGGCAAAGATTGTACTCCAATCCTCTGCGAGATGCATGTAAAAGAGAATGGATTTCAACAAAAGTATGATAGGAAATATAAATTAATTTGACTAAAAAGCTTAGTATGTCCCTTTTATTGTAACAGTTTTTGGGCATGTATTAATAATGTTTGCAGGACAGCCTTTATAGCCCCCATTGGCGTTATAGCAGACCTGAATCGACGTCAGCAGGCTAGATGCGCGGGTCTGATGGCAGTTAAAGCGCAATGCTGTTAAAGGCAGTTGCGGATTGATTTTCAGAAATTTGGAACGCAGCATATCAATGGAAACGGTATGGCTTTCCTGCTCGGTGAGTTCTTCAGGAACTTTCAGACGATCAGCATGATTGATCACCGTACGAAAATACTGTGTAGCATTCATCGGAATACAGCCGCCAATATTATGCCAGAGCAATGCGCGGGTATTTTCATCCGGCATGATACGGGCCACCACTTTAGCCTGCAAAGGCGGTAACTTCGCAGAACTGGTAGTAGTGCAATGTGTCGATGTGGTTTGAGGATAGAGACCAGAAATATTTAGGGAGTAACCTTCAAGACATTTTCTTTTTTTACTGTAGGCCGAATCCAGACTGCAAAGTGCCGGTACCATCTGGATGTCCATGACGTAACCCGTTGGCAATGCAAAGGCAGCTGGACTTGCTGCTAAAAATAAAAGCGCAGCCCATCCAGCAGAAATTTGAGCACCCCTTATTCCCTTGATCAACAAACTATCCTTCCCTTAGATTTTTTGAATACTATGGTGTATTACGTAACGGAATGGCTTGCATACGCTTACCGACCGATTGTGCGCCCTGTCCCAATAAAATACCGTAATATGTCGCGTTCGTCATGACATGTTTCACATAATCTCGCGTTTCCAGTAAAGGAATGGTTTCGGCATATTGATCCGCAGCAATACTTTGGAATTCGGGTTGCCAACGGCGGGCACGGTTCGGGCCGGCATTATAACCTGCTGTAGCCAGTACTGGACTATTGCTCAATTGACGCTGAATTGTTGATAAATAGTAAGTTCCGTAACGGATATTGGTGTTCATATCAGTTAAGGCTGCCGGGTTATAGGTCTCACCCATTTGACGAGCGACCAGTTTGGCGGTGTCCGGCATGATCTGCATCAAACCACCAGCGCCTACATGAGAGCGTGCGCCGGTATTAAACCGGCTTTCCTGACGCATCAAACCATAAGCCCAGGCAGGATCAATGCCGACATTACGGCTATGGCTCACCACATAATTCTGATGTGGCATCGGATAACGATAATTGTAATTATGCTTGTCCGCAGTACGATCCGCTGCATAAATGGCACGGTCATACCACCCCATATCCATCGCGCGTTTAGCTGCTGCCAACAGTAAATCGTCATCTTTTCTTAAATAAGCCTGACGCACTGCCCAGTTCCATTCACGATTAATATAATTCTCTGGTGCATTAATATTACGTAAGGCAAAGGCACGGCGGAAATGGATATCCTGGTTCAGGCGTTGCATGGCCTGACTGGATGGCTGCGCTGAATTCGGTGTAGAAGCCGTTAACTGGCCCAATCTATCCCGCGCTAGCAGGTTATGATAATCCTCACCGACCGCCAGTTTTTTATAGATACTTTCTGCTGCCTGTTTTGAAGCGCGATCTGTGCGCTGTTCACTGGCACGTGCCAGCCAGTATTGCCAGCGGTCTTCCTGTTTCTGGTTCACACTCATTGCATCAATGGCACGAATCAGACTTTCCCAGGCACTAAAACGAATCGCCTGACGGGCATAAATTTCGGCTTCTTCTGGACTAAATGGCAAACCATAGCTGGCATCCAGATAGTTCAGCACTTCACGGTTAAAATTATTTTTCATTACCGTAGTGCCGCCAATATAACCAACAGTTCTGAATAGTGTTTTTTGTACTTGTACCGGCGTACCTTCAGCAGTACGTTTTACAATGGACATTGCTGAATCGAGATCACGGTCTGCCAGACGCCCCAACGCATAAATCAGATAGGCATGATCAGTGGCAGTACTTTTAGGGGCTGACCATAAGTAATTGGTTGGATTGGCCTGAATTGTATTGAGCTGAGCTAGAGATAGGTTAAGCCCTAAACCTTGTGCAGTGGCAATTGCCTGTCCAGACTGACCAGCACGTAATTGCACCCACAAACGCTGCTGGCGGTCTTCATTGGTCATTAGAGGACTGGATAGCATCATTCGTCCTAAGCCCGTACAAGACTCAGGTTGAGAGTTTGTGGTCAGCCAGACATCTTTAAATTCAGCATAGACCAGCTGATCGCCACTTTTGGCACGGACTTGCGCAACTGCACAGGCTTCAGCTGGATCGGCATTGGTGACATATTGTAGTACAGGTTGTGCAGTGGCAAAGTCAGCCATTTTGACTTTTTCTTCGACATAATCGGCTGCAAGTTTTTCTGCCATAGCCGATTGAGGATAGCGTTGGGCGAAACTGATAATTTGACTGGCAGGTTGGGAGCCAAGGTTCTGGTTCAGAATCCAGTATTCAGGATAATAGCCCAAGGCATCATTTTGCATGATAGACTGATATTGTTGTAATAGTCCGACATTTCCAGTATTTGCCGCTCTTAAAGCATCATTAAATTGTTCTTCTGCTGCCTGCGCACTCATTGAACACAGACACGCCACACTCAAGTTTAGTAATTTATAATATTTCTTCATATTTTTAGTGTGTTTAAACATCAATTTGCCTTCTATCATCGATTTTTCGCCCAGCCCCTATTGCCTATCATAAGAGTTAGCCGAAAAATTATAACTCACTGTATTGTTCACTTATGTAACCTTATGATTAGACAATATTAATTTTCAGACACTTTTTGTCCATAAATCAATATTTTCCCAGCCGCATTTTAGGCTATAAGTTTAAGCGACTTTCCTGCTAAAATATGCGCCTTTTAAAGATTTCAGAACGTGAATTGAATTTTTATTTACCCGTTTGTCTATGCAAGCGGATTATTCGTTCACTCTTTCGACGTATTACCTTGTAGGAGCCTACATGACGGTTCAAACCTTCATTCCGAATGGTGCCCCAGCTGCCTCAGAAAACACTGTTACCCAGCCAGCGCACACCCCAGCCATCGATGATTCAGTTAAAAAACTGTATATCGAAACGCAAGGGTGTCAGATGAATGAGTATGACAGTCACCGTATGGCAGATCTGCTGGGCGATTCCCATGGCTATGTGCTGACCACTGATCCTAAAGAAGCGGATATTCTGCTGATGAATACCTGCTCGATCCGTGAAAAGGCACAAGAAAAAGTATTCTCAGAATTGGGCCGCTGGCGCAAGCTGAAAGAAAAAAATCCGGATCTGATTATTGGTGTCGGTGGATGTGTGGCTTCTCAGGAAGGTGACAATATCCAGAAACGTGCCAATTATGTAGACATGATTTTTGGTCCGCAAACCCTGCACCGTTTACCGCAAATGCTGGACCAGCATTTTGAGCAGGTCGAAAAACCGAAAAAAGAAAAAATCAAGCTGGTGGATATTTCGTTCCCGGACATCGAAAAATTTGACTTCCTGCCTGAACCACGTGTTGAAGGTTATAAAGCCTTTGTTTCGATCATGGAAGGCTGTTCAAAATACTGTTCTTTCTGTGTAGTTCCATATACACGTGGCGAAGAAGTGTCTCGTCCACTGGATGACGTTCTGGCAGAAATTGCTGGCTTGGCAGAAAAAGGCGTGCGTGAGATTTCGCTGCTCGGTCAAAACGTAAATGGCTATCGCGGTGAAACCTTCGACGGTAAAATCTGTACTTTTGCCGATCTGTTACGCTTGGTTGCAGAAATTCCGGGTATTGGTCGTATTCGTTATACCACTTCGCATCCACTGGAATTCAATGATGATTTGATCCAGTGCTACCGTGACCTGCCACAGATGGTGTCGCATCTGCATCTGCCGGTACAAAGCGGTTCCAATGATGTCTTACAGGCGATGAAACGTAACCACACCATTGATGTGTATATCGAGAAAATCGAGAAACTACGTAAGGTTCGCCCAGACATGCATTTATCTTCAGACTTTATTATCGGCTTCCCGGGCGAAACCGATGAGAACTTCGAAGAAACCTATCAGTTTATTCAAAATCTGGATTTCGACCATTCTTATAGTTTTGTTTATTCCAAACGTCCGGGCACCCCTGCCGCAGAGCTGGAAGATACGACACCTGAACAGGTGAAAAAAGAACGCTTGGCCAAAGTTCAGGACTGGATTAAACAGTCCAGTATTCGTAAAACAGATGCCATGCTCGGTACAGTTCAACGTGTACTGGTTGAGAAAGTTTCTGATAAAGATCCGAACATTCTGGTCGGTACAGCAGACAACACCCGTTATGTCACCTTTATTGGAGATGCATCATGGGTAGGACGCTTTGCAGAGATCGAAATCACCGAAATTAAAACTTTAAATTTAGTTTACGGTGAGCTCTTGAATCTTGAGCCTGACGTGGCGTAATGTAGAGCATATAACGTACACTTTTAAAAGGAACACTCTTGACTGCAACGATTCGACGTACAGTAGCTTTTCCTGGAATTTCGATGGACCGTTTACAAGCCGTCTTAGGTGCCTATAACGGTCATTTGAAACAAATTGAACAACGTTTAGACGTCAAAATTTCCCACCGAGGTGAAAGTTTCTTTATCGATGGTGGAATCGATGCCGTTGAGAGAGCCGAAATGCTCTTGCAACGTCTTCATGAAGAATCTGAACACAGCCAGCAGATCAGTGCAGATACTTTGCATATGATGATTCAAGGTAGCCAGACCGATCGTGAACTCCAGGAGAACCTGGAAGAACAGGAACATACCGGTCTGGACAATGTCTGGCTGCAGACTCGCAAAGGCCGAATCAATCCGCGCGGTGCCAACCAGAAACGTTATGTACAGCGTATTCTGCAAAGTGATATTTCCTTTGGTATTGGTCCTGCGGGTACTGGTAAAACCTATCTCGCCGTTGCAGCCGCTGTAGATATGCTGGAGCGTAATGAAATCCAGCGTATCCTACTGGTTCGTCCTGCAGTTGAAGCAGGTGAAAAACTCGGCTTCCTGCCGGGGGATTTAACCCAGAAGATCGACCCGTATTTGCGTCCCCTTTATGATGCCCTGTATGAAATGCTCGGCTTTGAAAAAGTGGCCAAGCTGATCGAACGTCAGATCATTGAAGTTGCACCCCTCGCCTATATGCGTGGTCGTACTCTGAATCATTCTTTTGTGATTCTGGATGAAGCCCAGAACACCACACCTGAACAGATGAAGATGTTCCTGACCCGTTTAGGGTTTGGTTCACGTGCAGTGATTACTGGTGATGTGACTCAGGTGGATTTACCACGTGGTCAGCAGTCGGGTCTGGCACATGCCTTACGTGTGATTGATAAAATCCCTGAGATTCATATTACCCGTTTCCATTCTCGTGACGTCGTGCGTCACCAGCTGGTTCAGAAAATTGTTGAAGCCTACGAAGGCTGGGACAGTGAACAGCAGCGTTTAAGCGCTGAGGCTCGTGCTGAGCGTAAAGCCCGTCAGGAAGCCTTGATAGCTGAGAATGATGCTGCGGCTGATGCACAGCATTAACGCTGCATTGTTATTTAATTTTTAAGGATTCACGTTGAAACTTAGTCTCTCCCTGCAACAGGACTTTCAGTCACCAGAACTGGTGCTGAAACGTGCCTATATTAAAAAAGTTGTAGAAACCACTTTGCGCCATATCGGTACCCAAAGTGATTGTGAAATTGGCATTGCCTGTGTCGATAATGACGAAAGTCATAAACTCAATCTGGAATATCGCGGCAAGGATAAACCGACCAATGTCCTGTCTTTTCCAAGTGAACTTCCAGATGAAATGGCACAGGTTCTGGATGCTTTCCCAATCGGTGATCTGGTGATTTGTATTCCAGTAGTGCTGCGTGAAGCTGCTGAACAGGACAAAGCTCCACTGATCCATTTCACCCATATGCTGGTACATGGCACTTTGCATCTGATGGGTTATGACCATGAAACTTCAGAGGAAGATGCTGAAGAAATGGAAGGCATTGAGATCGAGATTCTGGACAAACTGGGTATTGCTAATCCCTATCTGGAAAGAGATTAAAATTCAACAATTAAAAAGCGAGCCAAGGCTCGCTTTTTTCATTTTATTCACTTCATAATAAGCTCAATTTAAGAAATAAAATAAAAACCTTCATGAAATATGTCGTGATTTTCAAAGCGCAAATTAAAGAATCAGATCAGTGTTATTTTGAAGCAGCCTAGCGAATGAGAGAAAGAGCCCTTTCATAATTTCATTGCCAGTATTTTAAAGCCTTAACCGAAGGTACTCAGGAAATTGCACTTTCTTACTGGAACAGTCTTCATGATATTCGCGCCTGGCATGCAGATGCTGAACATCAGGCCGCTCAAGAGCTAGGGAAAAATAGCTAGTATACATATTTCAGCGTGGAAGTCTGTGAAGTTTTACGGCGCTATGATGCACATTTAAATTAAATACTCATCGATCCTTATTTATTTTTTTCTTGATCTGTAGGACTTACGCACTATTATT
>NZ_DDLD01000109.1:0-19287 GCF_002339435.1 Acinetobacter sp. UBA2581
TTGGTATTTGAATCTGCGAGTTTTAACGATAAGTTTTTCTTTAATTAAAAATATCTAGTTTGATTATGTTCTTCCTTGCACTAAAGCTGTGCCAAATAGTGCAGTGAAGTGGCAATTTTAAAATCCAGATATAAATATGCTGAGAAAAATAAAAGAGAGCTTGGTTCGAAGTCACTATAATTTAGAAAAAATATAAAAGTACTTTTAGATAAATAATACAAATACAAATACTTATTTATAGAATTATTTTATCGGCACGCTTTGTGCTTAATAGAATTTGAGTCAAAGACGACTCTAAAGAAATTTGTAAGACGGCCAATGACGTCCGTTCTGATCGCATCTGGTGTGCAGCGATTCGCATAGCAGATAAGCCTATACGTTCAGTTCTGGAAGGAGATGGTGATGTCTTCAAATTTATATGAAAAGAAAGCAACAAAAATAAGTCTTTTGAATTTCAGCAGCGCAGCAATGAGAGCCTTCCATATGAGTTGGCTCGCGTTTTTTGTCTGCTTCTTTGCCTGGTTCGCCTGTGCACCGCTGATGCCTGTGATCGCGGGTGAATTCAGCTTAACCAAAGATCAAATCGCCAATATCAATATTGCAGCAGTCGCGATCACCATTCTGGTTCGACTGATTGTCGGTCCGCTATGTGACAAATATGGTCCACGGAAAACCTATACCGCCTTACTCGTACTCGGCAGTATCCCGGTCTTTGGTGTGGCCTCTGCGAATAGCTATGAATCCTTTCTGTTTTTCCGCTTACTGATTGGCGCCATTGGTGCCAGTTTCGTCATTACCCAATATCACACCAGCATCATGTTTGCGCCGAATGTCGTGGGTACTGCAAATGCTGCATCAGCAGGTTGGGGAAATGCCGGTGGCGGTGCGACTCAAGCCTTGATGCCATTACTTCTGGCTGCGCTAGTGCTGTTCGGTGTTGAACAGGCGATGGGCTGGAGAATTGCCTTAATTGTTCCAGGCCTGATGATGCTGATCGTCGGTGCATTGTACTGGAAATTTACCCAAGACTGTCCACAAGGCAACTTTAAAGAACTGCGTGCAGCAGGAATTCAGGTTGGTAGCGAGAAAAAAGGTGGCATGGCAATTCTGATGCATGCGGCCCGTAACTACCGTGTCTGGATTTTATTTGGCGCTTATGCGGCCTGTTTCGGTATCGAAATCTTCATTCATAACATCGTAGCCATGTACTACGTAGAAAACTTCAGCTTTGGTTTAAAAGAAGCAGGTATGACGGCCGGGATCTTCGGTCTGCTAGCACTGTTTGCCCGTGCACTGGGTGGCATTGTTTCAGATAAAGTCGCCATCAAAAAAGGCCTGGACGGACGTACCAAAGTGCTGTTTGCCATGATCTTGATGGAAGGCTTATTCCTGATTTTATTCTCGCAAATGAACAGTGCCATGCTGGCCATCATCACAATGACTGTCTTCGCATTATTTACCCACATGGCATGTGGTGCAACGTATGCGCTAGTGCCATTTATTGACCGGGATGCTTTAGGGGGGGTGGCTGGCATTATCGGTGCAGGCGGTAACGTGGGTGCGGTCGCAGCAGGATTCTTACTTAAAGGCATGCTGGATATTCAAACCTGTCTGATGGCACTTGGCGGCCTGGTCGTGATTGCAGCAAGTTTTGTTCTGATGATTCGCTTCTCGGTTGAGCATAAAGCCAAAGAGCAAAAGCTGTATGAAGAAGCTGTCCTTGAACGAAACAACCTGGCTTAAAACACAAGATACAAGATTTAGAAAATTTAGGAGAAGGAATATGAAACTGGTAATGATTGGCCATGGCATGGTAGGACACAAATTTATTGAATCTGTGCTTGAGCATGCAGGTGATGAGGTTGAAATCACGATTCTGGCAGAAGAGCCGCGTCTGGCTTATGACCGTGTACATTTAACTGAATATTTCACTGGAAAATCAGCCAAGGATTTAACCCTTTGCCGTAATGACTTTGCAGATGCGTATGGAATTGATTTGCGTTTGAGTACCAAAGCGACTGCAATCGATACTGTTAATAAAACAGTCACCACTAATCATGGCGATGTGATTACTTATGACAAACTGGTTTTAGCTACCGGCTCCTATGCTTTTGTTCCACCAATTCCAGGCAACGACCGTGAAAATTGCTTTGTTTATCGTACCATTGAAGATCTGGATGCAATCCGGGCAGCGAGCCTGAAAGCCAAAAACGGTGTTGTGATCGGTGGTGGTTTGCTGGGGCTGGAAGCGGCAAAAGCGTTGCGTGACCTGAATCTGGAAACGCATGTGGTCGAATTCGCACCACGCCTGATGGCAGTACAGATTGATGATCTTGGGGGTAAAGTATTACGCAGCAAAATCGAAGATCTGGGCGTAAAAGTCCATACTCAAAAAGCAACTTCGTCTATTGAAGATGGTGTCAATGCCAAGCACGTGATGAAGTTTGGTGATGGTGCTGAACTGGAAACCGACATTATCCTGTTCTCTGCGGGGATCCGTCCACGTGACGAACTGGCACGTCAAAGCGGCCTGGCGATTGGTGAGCGCGGCGGGATCATGATCAATGATTACTGCCAGACTTCGAAACCGGACATTTACGCAATTGGTGAATGTGCGCTGTGGAATAACAAGATTTTTGGTCTGGTGGCTCCAGGCTATGACATGGCACGTATTGCTGCGAAACATGTACTGCAAGAAGAATGTGCAGCATTTGCTGGCGCGGACATGAGCACCAAGTTGAAACTGATGGGTGTTGATGTTGCATCAGTGGGTGATGCACATGCCATGACACCAGGTTCATTCAGCTACTTCTATGCCGATGAAGCGGCACAGATCTATAAGAAAATTGTGGTCAATGCAGAAAAAACCAAACTGCTTGGTGCAGTGCTGGTGGGTTGTGCCAAAGAATATAACGATCTGCTACAAATGATGCTGAATGGTCTGGAAATCCCGGAAAATCCGGAAGGCCTGATCATGCCGGGGTTTGATCAAGCGACTGCAAAAGCGGGTGGTAGCGGTGTAGATCTGCTTCCAGACAGCGCGACGATTTGTTCATGTAACAACGTTTCTAAAGCAGATATCTGTTCTGCGATTGCCGATGGTTCAACTTCTCTCGGTGCTCTGAAAAAATGCACCAAAGCCGCAACGGCTTGTGGTGGCTGTGCATCGTTGGTGACGCAAGTCCTGAAGTCTGAATTACAACGTCAAGGCGTTACCGTAAACAACCATCTCTGCGAACACTTCGCTTATTCACGCCAAGAGCTGTATCACCTGGTACGTGTTAACGAGATCAAAACTTTTGATGACCTGATCCATCAACATGGTCATGGTATGGGTTGTGATATCTGTAAACCGACTGTGGCAAATATATTAGCATCTTGCTGGAACGACTTTGTACTGAAGCCAAGTCACGCCGGTTTACAAGACAGTAATGACTATTACTTGGGTAATATCCAGAAAGACGGTTCGTACTCAGTTGTGCCACGTATGGCGGGCGGTGAAGTGACACCAGAAGGCCTGATTGCAATTGGTCAAATTGCTAAAGAATACGGTCTGTATACAAAACTGACTGGGGGCCAGCGTGTCGATATGTTTGGTGCACAAGTGCATCAATTGCCAGAAATCTGGGAAAAACTGATCAATGCCGGTTTTGAGTCTGGTCATGCCTACGGTAAATCACTACGTACAGTGAAATCTTGTGTCGGTAGCACTTGGTGCCGTTATGGTGTAGACGATTCTGTGGGCTTGGCGATCTATCTGGAAAACCGCTACAAGGGCTTACGTTCTCCACATAAACTGAAAATGGCCGTGTCTGGCTGTACCCGTGAATGTGCCGAAGCGCAAAGTAAAGACGTGGGTGTCATTGCCACTGAAAAAGGCTGGAACCTCTATGTCTGCGGTAACGGCGGTATGAAACCACGCCACGCGGAACTACTGGCATCAGATCTGGATACCCAAACTTTAGTCCGCTATATCGACCGTTTCTTCATGTTCTATATCCAGACGGCTGATCGTCTGCAACGTACTTCGGTATGGCGTGACAACCTCGAAGGCGGCCTGGATTACCTGAAAGATATCGTGGTAAATGATTCACTGGGTCTAGCAACAGAACTCGAGCGTCGTATGGAGCATGTAGTGGGTACTTATCAGGATGAATGGCGTACTGCGATTGAAGATCCTGAAGTGCGTAAACGCTTTAAAACCTTTATCAATGCCAAAGCTGAACAGCAAAACGATCCTCATGTTCAATTTACTGAAGTACGCGGCCAGATCCGTCCGAAAACTGAAGCTGAACGCGATATCACACGTATTCCAGTAGTTGAAGCCTGATTCAAAGAATAAAGGAGCAAGAATATGACAATGTTTAAAGATATGAATGAACTGAATTGGGTTGAAGTGTGTGCACTGGATGACATTACACCAAATACTGGCGTAGCGGCATTGGTAGAAGATCAGCAAATTGCTTTGTTTCGTGTGGGTAATGAAAAGCGTATTTACGCTTTAAGCAATCAGGATCCATTTAGCAAAGCATTTGTGATGTCGCGCGGCATCATTGGTGATCTGCAAGGCGAGCGTGTTGTCGCTTCACCAATTTACAAGCAGCATTTCAGTCTGGCGACTGGCCGTTGTTTAGAAGATAAAGATCAAAAATTACTGGTTTTCCCGAGCAAAATTGAAAATGGCAAAGTGTTCATTAGCCCAGTGCCACAAAAAACCTATATCACCAACAACGGTATTTCACCGGAAAAAATGAAACTAATACTGGTCGGTAATGGTCTGGCAGGCATGCGTTGTCTGGAAGACCTGCTGGATATGGCACCAGACCGTTATGAAATTACCGTGATTGGTGAAGAGCCTTGGGGCAACTACAACCGCATCATGCTGTCGCCAGTGCTTTCTGGCGAGAAAACCATTGATGACATCATGCTGCATCCGCATGCATGGTATGCCGACAAAGGTTTTCGTCTGATTGCAGGTGATCCGGCGGTTCGTATTGATCGTCCGCGTAAGCAGATTTATACCGAAAAAGGCGAAGTGATCAGTTATGACCGTTTGATTCTGGCGACGGGTTCCAAGCCATTCGTTCCGCCAATTCCAGGTAGCGACTTAAAAGGCGTACTCAGCTTCCGCGACATTTATGATGTCAACAATATGCTGGACTACTGCAAAACCAAGAAAAATGCGGTCGTCATCGGCGGTGGCTTACTGGGCCTAGAAGCTGCTTATGGCCTGAAACAGCAAGGCATGAATGTCACAGTATTGCATCTGATGGATCGCATTATGGATCGTCAGCTGGACAGCAAAGCCAGCCAGATGCTGAAAACAGCGATTGAGCAGAAAGGTATCAATATTCTGACTGAAGCGAATACCGAATGTCTGATTGGTGAAGACGGTCATGTGACCCAAGTGAAACTCAAAGATGGCACCGTGCTGGCTGCCGATCTGGTGGTGTTTGCTGTGGGTATTCGTCCAAATATCGCATTGGCGCAAAGTGCCGGTCTGCGTTGTAACCGCGGTGTGCTGGTGAATGACACTATGCAGACTTTTGACCCAAGTATTTATGCGGTGGGTGAATGTATCGAGCACCGTGGTCAAACCTTTGGTCTGGTTGAACCACTTTGGGGCCAGGCGTTCATTTGTGCATCACATCTGGCCGAGCATGGAAGCCTGACGTTTAAAGCGCCAACCGTTCTGACTCAGCTGAAAGTGAGTGGTTGTGACGTGTTCTCGGCAGGTGACTTCGAACCAAAAGAGGATTTTGAAGATATCGTGCTGAATGACGAGAAACGTCAGATCTATAAACGCATTATTATTCAAAAAGATAAAGTCATTGGTGCAGTGCTGTTTGGTGATACTGAAGACGGTACCTGGTATGCCGAACTGATTGCAGATCAGACACCGATCACTTCGATTCGAAATAAACTGCTGTTTGGTCGGGATTTTGCATTAAAGAAAGCAGGGTAATCCATCACATAAATCTTCCCTAACCCCTCTTTAAAAAGAGGGGAACCTCCCTCCTTTAACAAAGGAGGGTTGGGGAGGATTAAAGCTTTTGAGACCAAGAAAAAATTTAAATCAAATCTGTAAAAGCTAGACATTTTAGATTTGGCGAGATAAGTGAATTTAGATGATTAAGGAGCACAGCAGCAATGAATAGTATCCCAGTAGTGGAACTGCATAGCTCCACAGAATTAAAAACTAAAACCACACAGACCACTTGCCCATATTGTGGCGTAGGTTGTGGTGTGACTGCACATGTAACGCCGACCACATCAGGCCCTAAAGTGACTGTTGAAGGTGATGCCAATCATCCTTCCAATTTCGGCAAGTTATGCATCAAAGGTAGTAATCTGGCAGATACTTTGGGACTGGAAACCCGTTTACTGCAGCCAATGCTGGGTCGGAAAGATCTGCGTGAAGTTACCAGTTGGGATACTGCAGTTTCGTCCATTGCCAATAAATTCCAGCAATGCATCGATCAATATGGCCGAGACAGTATTGCGTTTTATGTCTCAGGTCAGTTGCTGACCGAAGATTATTACGTGGTGAACAAATTCGTCAAAGGCTATCTCGGTACGGCGAATATTGATACCAATTCACGCCTGTGTATGTCTTCAGCTGTTGCTGCACATAAACGAGCTTTTGGTGAAGATCTGGTTCCAGCCAGCTACGAAGATTTTGAACATACCGATATGGTGGTACTGGTCGGTTCCAATACCGCTTGGTGCCATCCAGTGCTGTATCAGCGCATTATGAAAGCCAAGGAACAACGTGACCTGTTTGTAGTCGTGTTTGATCCGCGCTTTACCAGCACCTGTGAAGCAGCAGATTTGCATTTGCCAATTCTCCCGGGTCAGGATGTGGCGCTGTTTAATGGCTTATTACAGTACTTGCATCAGCATGGTTACGTTGATCAAGCATTTGTTGCTGCTCATACCCAGGGGCTGGAACAGGCTTTAACGAGCAGTTCTACTGAAGCTTCGATTGAGGATGTGGCTGAACGTACCGGTATTTCAGCAGTTAAACTCACTCAATTCTTTGAAAAATTTGCCCAGACAGACAAAGTAATAACGTTGTTCTCCATGGGCGTAAACCAGTCATCACGTGGCGTCGATAAAGCCAACAGTATTATTAACTGTCATTTGCTCACCGGTAAAATCGGCAAACTCGGTGCAGCGCCATTTTCCATGACCGGTCAGCCAAATGCGATGGGCGGGCGTGAAGTCGGTGGTCTAGCCAATATGCTGGCTGCACATCTGGATTTAGAAAATCCGGGACATCAGCAGCTGGTACAAAATTTCTGGCAAAGCCCGTATATTCCTAAACAAGCAGGACTGAAAGCAGTCGATTTATTCCAGGCCGTTGAAAGCGGCAAGATCAAGGCGATCTGGATTATGGCCACCAATCCGGTGGTCAGCTTGCCAGATGCAGATCAGGTCAAACGCGCCCTGGACAAATGTGAATTCGTGGTAGTGTCTGATATCTGTCAGGATACGGATACCACACAATATGCTGATGTCTTGTTACCTGCTTTAGGTTGGGGGGAAAAAGATGGCACCGTGACCAATTCAGAACGTCGTATTTCCAGACAGCGTGCTTTTTTAGATGCACCGATGCAAGCCAAAGCTGACTGGTGGGCGATCAGTCAAGTGGCTCAGAAGATGGGTTTCACAGGTTTTGATTTTAATAATAGCCATGACATTTTTCTGGAGCATGCCCAATTATCTGCCGAGCAAAACTCTGATTTAAGCCAGCGATCTGAAACGCCATATTTCCGCTATTTTAATTTAAAAGGCCTAACCGATTTAAGCCTAGCTGAATATGATGAACTGAAACCGGTACAGTGGCCAGTATGGAGAAAAGATCAGGCAGAAGATTCAGTAGCTCGACTCTATAGCGAAGGCCAGTATAGCCATGCAGATGGCAAAGCCAAATTCATTGCAATTTCAGCGGTCAATCCGGTTCATCAAACCTCTAGTGAATATCCTTTAATTTTGAATACTGGCCGGATTCGTGACCAATGGCATACCATGAGCCGTACCGGTTTATCGGCGAATTTGAGTACGCACCGTGCCGAACCTTACTGTGAAATTCACCCGAATGATGCACTAAAGTACGGGATTCAGGATGGTGAATTGGTTGAGGTGAAATCGCAGTGGGGCAATTGTGTCTTGCGTGCGACTATTAGTGACAATATCCGCCGTGGACAGGTCTTTGCCCCGATTCACTGGAATGATCAGGTCGCATCCGATGCCCGGATTGGCAAGGTGGTGAATCCGGTAGTGGATGCTATTTCGGGTGAGCCAGAATTCAAGCATACTCCGGTTATCATCCATCCATTTTATAGCCAGTGGCAAGGCGTATTTTATGTGCGTCAAGGCTTTGAAAAAATCGTACAGCCGTCGATTGAAGCCACCGTGTGGTGGACTAAAATCACTACCAGCAAGGCAATACGTTATGAACTGGCAGACCGGAAGAAATTTAGCTACACCACTGAGCATTTAAAAGAATTATTGCCATTTCAGGATGAAAGTTTTGAATGGCTGAATCTTGAAGATCAGACCGCCCACATCAGTCATAGCGTGATACTTCAGGATGGTCATGTGATTGCCAGTCTATATATTGCACCGAAGGCCTTATTGCCGAACCGCGACTGGGTGGCAAGTCTGTTTAAACGTGAACGTTTAAGTGCTATGCACCGTAAAGCCTTACTTGCTGGACAGCCGATGTCGATGGCAAATAATGAAGGTCCACTGGTGTGTAGCTGTTTTAAAGTCGGTAAAAACCGCATCATTGAAACCATTAAAACTAAAAATATTACGGATGAAAAACAGGTGACCGCATGTTTAAAAGCCGGAGGGAATTGTGGTTCGTGTTTACCTGAAATCCGTGGCCTGATTAAAACATGTCAATTGGAGACGGTAGAATGAAAAAAGGAGCCGAGAGAGAAAATAATAAAATAGCCTATCCACGTACTGATCTGGTGATTCTTGCGGGTGGACAGGCAAGACGCATGAATGGCATCAATAAACTATTGCAGAAATTCGATGACCAGATTCAGCTGATCAAGATTCACCAACAGCTGAAATTGAATGTTGCACAGGTCTGGATTAACAGCCATCGCGACTATTCCATTTACCAGAAACTTATTCCTAGTGTTCATTATTATCAAGATGATGAGCCAGGATTCCAGGGGCCGTTAATGGGCATGAAAAGTGCCTGGTCGCATGTACAGTCGGATTATGTGCTGTTTGTTCCTTGTGACCTAACTTATATTCCTTCCAGAGTATTGCTCAAGTTGCATCAGGCTCTAGCCAAAAACAATCTGGCTGAAGTGGCTTATGTGGAAATTAACGGTAAGCCACTTTATCCATTTTGTCTGGTCAAACGCAGCAGTCTGGCAACCTTGAATTTATATCTTGAACAGGAACAGCGCAGCCTTAAACACTGTTTTGCTGATTTGCACGCACAAGTGGCACGTTTTAAAAATCGTGCGCTATTTTTTCACAGTATTAACTCGCTGGATGAACTGCAACAGTATCAACAGCTCAAATTTCTGCACTAAAAACTGAATATTTTGCTTTTGGCACAAAGTTGGAACACTTATTGCAAATCTAATTATTACAAGATTGGGCGATTTAAGTTTCGCGCACTGTATATGTGCAACAACCCACCCAATGCCTGAAGATGGATGTTCAACATGAATATGATGACACAGCTTAAAAATGATGTCTTGTTTGTCGATCAATTCGGTCGTGGCAAGCGCAAGCTAAGGATTTCAGTGACCGATCGCTGCAATTTCAAATGTGTTTATTGTATGCCTGAACATCCAGAATGGATGAAAAAACACGATCTGCTCAGTTTTGAAGAGCTGTATCAGTTTTGCGATTTTATGGTGCGTCATGGTATCCAGTATATCCGCATTACTGGTGGTGAGCCTTTAATGCGTCAGGGAGTGGTTCATTTTGTTGAACAACTGCAAGCGTTGAAAAAGCTGGGATTACAACGTATTTCCATGACCACCAATGCGCATTACTTAAAACAATATGCACAAGCCTTAAAGCAGGCAGGACTGGATGACCTGAATATCAGCCTGGACAGTCTGGATGCTGATCAGTTTAAGCAGCTAACTCAAAAAGATTTGGCACCTGTGCTGGAAGGAATTCAGGCAGCACAAGCCGCTGGATTACCGATTAAGATCAATACCGTATTGATGCAGGGTATCAATGATAATCAGATCCTGCCATTAGCGCGCTGGTCAGTTCAGCAAAATATTGTCCTGCGCTTTATCGAATTTATGCCACTTGATGGTGATCACAATTGGTCTACTGAGCATGTAGTCAGTGAACAATACATTTTAGAAACTTTGGCGACCGAATTTAGGCTCACTCAAAAAACTAATAATGCTTCCCAATCAGCTTCGGAACCCGCACGCCAGTATTTGATTGATGGCCATCCGATTGGAATTATCTCAACTATTACTAACTCATTTTGTGGCAGCTGCGACCGCTTGCGATTGACTGCACAAGGTGAATTTTACAATTGCCTGTTTGCACCTCAAGGCTTGAATCTTAAAAATGAAATCAAATCACTAAATTCATCTACCGCTCTAAGTGAGTTGAATTTGTATGGCGCTTTATCCCGATATATCTGGAACAAAGAACAGGGCTTTCACGCCATAGAGCAGCACTTAAAAAATCAAAGTATGAATCAAAACAGCCGCAAAATTAGTATGCACATGATAGGAGGCTAAGATGTCACAGATCAGAATCAGAATTGAAGCCTTCGGTGCGGTAGAACGACAGTTACCGCAAGATCTCGAAATTATTTGTAAATCTCAAAGTACCGTATCTGAAGTTTTGAATCAGGTAGGACAAGATTATCCAGATGCATTTGGCATGATTGAACGCTGTGCCTGTGCCATCGGTGAAGACATCATTTCACGTCAGACACCTCTTAATGCTGACAGTACTTTGGTGCTGTTGTCACCTGTAGCAGGAGGCTGAAATGAGCGAATTCAAGCAATTTTCTAGGATACAAGAAACTGCTTTAAATCTAGAAAGTTTTGATCCGATCCAGTCTTTTCCTGAATGTGGTGGAGTCGGCGTATTTATCGGAACGGTACGCAATCACCATGAAGGTAAAGCGGTCAATGCACTGAAATATACGGCCTATGCACCTGTTGCAGAAAAAATGATTCGCCAGATTGAACAGGAAATCCAGGCCAAATACGGCGTGTCCTATGTGCGGGTGATTCATCGAATTGGGGCATTAGATATTGGTGAAAAAGCCATTATCGCGATTGCTTATGCTGCACATCGACGTGAGGCTTTTGCCGCTTGTGAGGAAGCAGTGGAGCGGGTTAAACATGAAGTGCCAGTCTGGAAAGAAGAGTTTTATATGGATGGCAGCAGTCAATATGTTGAGGGATGTTGTATCCGTAAAGATGTAGAAACTGCTCATACGCATCTTCATTCAGATGAGACGCATCAACATTGTCATCATGCCAAAGAGAATACACCATTCATCTATCAATGGCCGATATAAGTCAGAATAGACACACGTTTTAAGAAGAAATGAACTATAGGAACATGCAATGAAAAATGTCGGGATGAAAGCAGAAAGTTATCGGACTGCAGTAGCTACAGGGATTCTGCATGCACCGCCACATTGCATTGAATTATTACGGAATGGCAATACGGAAAAGGGTGATGCACTAAAGACAGCTCGCATTGCCGGGATTTTAGGGGCTAAACGTACTGATGAACTGATTCCGCTGTGTCATCCTTTACCAATTTATCGTGCAGATGTGGAGTATGAGCTGTGTGATGCGCATGTCGAAATTATTGCCACAGTAGAGACTATTGGTCCAACTGGTGTGGAAATGGAAGCCTTGACTGCCGTTAGTCTGGCTGGATTGACCCTTTACGATATGCTCAAACCACATTGTGAACCGGAAGATCTATGTCTGGATCAATGTAAATTACAAAAGAAAAAAGGCGGTAAATCGCATTTTACCCGTGTCTTAAAAGAAGCCTTGCCAGCATCCATCATTGTGCTTTCAGATACAGTCGCTGCCGGTAAAAAACCGGATACAGCAGGGCAAAATGTCCTAGAAATATTACAAGAAGCCAATTTTGAAAATATTGCCTATCAGGTAATTCCAGACGACCCTGAACAGTTATTGGCATTGGTTCATCAACAGAAAAATGACTACCCATTGATCCTGACTGTGGGTGGAACAGGCTTAGGTCCTAAAGATCTAACGGTTGAAACTTTACAGCCCTTACTGAAACGGGAAATTCCTGGACTCATGGAAGCTTCACGCAGTTTCGGCCAGAAACGAACGCCGTATGCGGCTTTAAGTCGTGGCGTTGCTGGCTATATTGATAACAGTTTGGTAATGACTTTACCGGGCAGCCGACAAGGAGCCAAAGAATCTTTAATTGCGGTACTACCAGCGTTGGTACATTTATTTGATGTGCAAAAAAATATTCCACATCAAGGCGGTTATCAATAATGTCTGGATGCGGAGCAGAACATGGTCTGATTACAGTCGATCAGGCTTTAGAATTAATTTTGCAGCATATTCAAGTGTTAGCAACTGAACGATTGAAGTTGAATCAGGCCTTAAATCGTTATCTGGCAGAAGATATTTATTCTGGGATTAATCTACCGTTATTTTCGCAAAGTGCCGTAGATGGTTATGCGTTGTGTACCCAATCTGCAATTGAACCAGAAAGTGGGTTTCAGCTTATCGGTGAAATTCGGGCAGGGCAACAGGATGAGCTGCAACTTCAGGATGGTCAGGCAGTCAGGATTTTTACTGGCGCTAAAATTCCCCTCGGGACTACTACGGTCGCACGTCAGGAAATCGTTCAAGCGATCGATTTATCCAGAATCAAAATTACGGAACAGCTTAAAGTTCATGCCGATATTCGCGATGTGGGCGAGGAAATTTCAGTCGGGCAATTATTAACCAACAAAGGTCAGCAACTGTCAGTCGGTGCAATTGCCTCTTTAAGCATGGCGGGGATCAATACTGTTGAGGTTCTTCAATATCCTAAAGTGGCTGTAGTTATTACAGGTGATGAAGTTGCTGAAAGTATAGAAGACTTTGTAGCGGGTAAAATCTTTGATGCCAACGGTCCCTTGATTGAAGCTTGGTTTCAGCAAGTCGGGCAGCAGGTTGAAATTTTTCATGTTGCAGATACTGAGGCGGCAGTACGGAATCTCATTCAAGAATTATCAGCAAGCCATGACCTGATTTTAACCACGGGTGGGGTATCTGTCGGAGATTATGATTTCATTCGGCCTGTAGCACTAAATTTAGGTTTCGAACAGATATTCTGGAAAGTAAAACAGAAGCCGGGCAAGCCGATGTTCTTTGCTCAGTTACAGCGCGATGATAGTTCACATTGTTATCTGCTGGGTTTACCGGGAAATCCCGCAGCAGTGTATGTGGGCATGCAAATATACACCGCAACTTTATTAAATGCCTTACAAGGACACAAATCTCAGCCGAACTGGTTTAATGCTGTACTCACCCATGATCTAAAAATGGATGCCAGAGAGCGCTTTTTAAGAATGTCCGCCAGTTTTGAGCAGTCGGTTTTACGAGTTAAAAGTCTGTCCAAACAGCAATCGCATATGCTGAGCAATCTCATGCAGGCCAATTGTCTGGTCCGCATTCCTGCGGGAGCAGTTTTATCTGAAGGACAGATTGTGCACGGTTTATTTATTCATTAAGGAACAGAATAATCATGAAAAAATCCCTATTTTTCTCGGTCTGCCTAGCCTCTATATTTTCAGCTGCACATGCAGATACTGTCAAAATTTATGCCGCAGCCAGTCTGACCAATGCCATCAGCGATATTGAAAAAATTTATGAAAAGCAACATCCTAAAACAGATGTTGTAGCGGTATTTGGTGCTTCATCAGCCTTGGCGAAACAGGTCGAAGCAGGGGCCAGCAGTGACCTGTTTTTCTCTGCAGATCTGGACTGGATGAATTATCTGGTCAAAAAGCAAATCGTTCAGGCCAATAAAGCCAAGCCATTATTGTTTAATCAGCTGGTGGTGATTAGCCCGAAAAATTTGAATATTCCTTTTAAACCCCAATCCAGTTTTAATTTCGCCAAAGCCTTTCAAGGACGATTGTGTACTGGACAGATGGAGTCAGTGCCTGCCGGGAAATATGCCAAGCAAAGTCTGACCAAACTGAACTGGCTAGATCAGTTAAAGGGGCGGATTGTGGGCACTGATGATGTTCGTTCAGCCTTGGCTTTTGTTGAACGTGGTGAGTGTGATGTGGGCATTGTCTATAAAACTGATGCCTTAATCAGCCAAAAAGTGAAAATTATTGGTACCTTCCCGGCAGATTCGCATCATCCGATTATTTATCCGATTGCGTTGACCAAACAGGGCGAAAAAAATGCGGATGCCATTCAATTTGAACAATTTATACAAAAAAGTACACAGGCCAAAGTCATCTTTCAAAAATATGGATTTAGGCTGAATCCCTAGACAATGACTGGAGAAATAACTGCAAGATGTTAAGTCTAGAAGAACTAAGTGCGCTATATCTGTCTGCCAAAGTGGCCAGCTTTGCAACCTTATTCTGCTTACCTTTTGCAGTAGCATTGGCTTGGGTTTTGGCCAGATATGAATTTCGGCTTAAGTTTGTGGTCGAAGCATGTTTGCAATTACCTATGGTGCTGCCACCCGTGGTCTTGGGTTATCTGCTTCTGGTGCTGTTTGGCAATCAAGGCATGATTGGCCAATATTTCAATACACTCGGACTGCAACTGGCATTTAACTGGAAAGGGGCAGTATTGGCCTCGATGATTGTGGCATTCCCATTGATGGTGCAACCGATTCGTCTGTCTTTTCAGCTCATGAATCAGCAACTTGAACACATCGCAGGTTCATTGGGCGCAGCACCGTGGAAAGTATTTTGGAGTATCAATTTACCTCTGGCGATTCCCGGTATGCTGATTGGCAGCATCTTGTGTTTTAGCCGCAGTCTGGGTGAGTTTGGCGCCACCATTACTTTTGTGGGAAATATTCCGGATGAAACCCGCACTATTCCCATCGCAATTTATTCCTTATTGCAACAACCAAATGGTGAAGAAATGGCGATGCGTCTGGTGACATTGTCTATTTTCTTGGCATTTACTGCCTTAATTGCCAATTATTTTATTTTGCAAAACTATCAACGGAAATTGGGAGGCTGAAATGTTGAAATGTGATTTTCAATATCAACAAGCCGATTTCGGGTTGAATATTAAACTGGAAATGTCGCAGCAACTATTAGGGATTGTCGGTACATCTGGAAGTGGAAAAAGTACTTTACTCAAAAATATTGTCGGACTATTAAAACCTGACCAAGGATATATTCAGTTTAATCAGCAGGACTTAATCAATACAGAAAAGAAAATTAATATTCCAATGCATCAGCGCAAGATTGCATTAGTTTTCCAGAATGCTTTGCTGTTTCCACATATGAACGTGCAGCAGAACCTATGCTATGCAGAAAAACTGGTATCTAGAGAAAATCGAAAATTCCAGTTTGAAGACATCGTAGAATTATTAGAATTAAAACCTTTAATATATCGTAGAGCACATCAGCTCTCAGGTGGAGAAGCGCAGCGCGTTTCTATCGGCCGAGCATTACTGTCTTCACCGAATCTTTTATTGCTGGATGAACCTTTAACAGGCCTGGATCAGCAGTTAAAACAACAGATTTTACCTTTTCTAAAACGGATGAAAGATGAGTTAAATCTACCCATGATTTATGTGACCCATCATTTAGAAGAGTTAGCTTACTTAGAAGCTAAAACTGTACAGTTCAAACAGGGCATATTAATCAGGAACTGATTAACTCCAGCTGATTGAGACGGGCAGGTTTTGCATAGTAAAAACCTTGCAGATAATCACAATGATGCGACTTTAAGCACTCAGCCTGTGCAGGATTTTCAATTCCTTCCGCAACAACTTCCAGATCCAGCTTATGCGCTAGGGTAATCATAGCTTCAATAATTGCCTCATCTCGTGGATTGCCGGGTAAATGCTGGACAAAGCTGCGATCCAATTTGATCTCATCAATCGGTAAGCTACGTAAATAACTTAAACTCGAATAACCAGTGCCAAAGTCATCTACCGACACTTTAATACCCAAAGCCCGGACATTTTTTAAGATCTCAATCGACTTATCACCGCTAGCAATCAACATACTTTCAGTTACTTCCAGTTTTAGTAACTCATGAGGGAATTCAATTTCTGCTAATAATTGCTGTAGATCGCTCAGGAACCCGCTTCTTTTAAACTGTAAAGGAGATAGATTGATGGCAACCGAAATTTGAGTCTCATGCTGCATATTCCAGGCTTTAACTTCCTCGCAAGCCTGTCTAAGTACCCATTCGCCAATCGAGACAATTTGCCCGGTTCTTTCTGCAAAAGGAATAAAATCGGCAGGAGAAATAAAGCCTTTTTCTGGATGTTGCCAGCGAATCAAAGCTTCCAGACATTTGACCTTACCCGTTTCACTGTCCAAAATCGGCTGATAAAACAGTTTAAACTGCTGTTCATGCAGAGCGACCATCAGTTCATGACGAAGCTGTACATAATCTACCTTCGGTAAAGGCTCTTTCGTGAAATTATACCAGTGCCAGGTATTACCCCCTTCGGCATTGGCGTCACGCATGGCATCTTTAGCAGCATTGATAAACTGCTTAACACATTTAATGTCTGGATCAGCATCAGCCACACCAATACTGGCACTCAGGTGAATATCATAGCCATCCACATGGAAAGGTTGAGATAATCCGGCGATGATTTCTTCGGCACGTACAGCGACTTGCTTGAGATCAATCATTTGAGTTAATAAAATTGCAAACTCATCTCCTGAAAATCTGGAAATCACATCTTCAGGCTGCAGATTTTGACTCAGACGATTGCCCACCAGTTTTAAAATTTTATCGCCAATATCATGACCGAGACTTTGATTCAAAGGTTCAAAATCATCCAGATCCAGATATAAAAGCACCAGATTTGTAGAACCTGTCTGAGCTAAATGCAGTTTTTCCTGTATCACTTCTTCAAACAGCTTATTGTTAATAAAGCCGGTTAAATGGTCATGTGATTCCTGATAAGCGATTAGTTCTTGCTGGGCAACATGCTGACTCACATCCTGTTGAATGGCAATAAAATGAGTGCATTTATGATTTTCATCAAAGACCGGGCCGAGATTCAGCTTGTTCCAGAACCAGTGTCCATCCTTACGATAATTTTTCAGGACAATCTTGATTTCAGATTTATTCTGAATGGCTTCGCTGATTTGCTGGACGCTTTCCGCTGAAGTATCGGGTCCCTGCAAGATGCGGCAATTTTTCCCTTTGAGTTCTTCCAGGCTATAACCGGTAATCTGCTCAAAGGCCGGATTAACATATTCAATAGGCTGGTCATTTTCTGCCGAAGTTAAAATAATGCCATGCGGATTTGCATCGACACTACGTTTCATTAAGCGCAGCATTTCATTGTTTTGATAGCGTTCAGTAATGTCGCGTGCCACGCTAAAGATACCGACAATTTCCTCATTCACTTTAATTGGCAAAAAAGTTAAATCGAGCCAGTATTTCTGTCCTGCCGAGTTATGTGCCTGAACTTCAAGGTGTCCAGTCAAACCATGCTTGGCCTGCTCAAAGGCTTCTAAGGCAAGAGGGCGATGTTCAGGTTCAATAAAATGGTCAATTTTAGTTCCGATATGCGATTTAACACCAACTTCGTTAAAAAACTTGGTGGCCAGATTGGCATCTACAATATTGCCATCCAGATTGTGCTCAAAAATTGCATCGGGATGAAAAGAGAAAAATGACTGATATTTATCTTTGAGTTGATTTCGTTTTTTGCGTTCTTCATACAGCTCAAAGGTTAAGGCGATCAGCGAAGCTGCATATTGCAGCAGGTCAATTTCATTGGGAGTAGGAGACTTGATCGAACGATAATACGTACCAAAAGAGCCAAAAAGTTTGCCACTCCCATGGGCAATTGGTACGGACCAGCAGGCTCTTAAACCATTTTGTTTAACCAGATCTTTATATGCGACCCAGTTTGGATCATTGAGTAAATCCTCACAGACCACTAAACGACGATGATATGCAGCTGCACCACAAGCGCCTACATTCGGACCGATTTTTAGATCCTTTAAAGCGGCTATATATTCTCTGGAAAAATAGGCTGGTTCTTTTATTAAATTAAGCGTTTGTTCCTGTTCCGAATACAACATGACAGATACCAACGCATCCGGAATTTTATCTCCTAACCATGCGGTAATCGCATCTATGATATCCTCTAAGGCAGCAGCTTGACCAATCAGATTAAAAATCTCTTGGCTGGTGCCTCCATTATAAAAAGAAGTCATATTGTATCCTTAAGTATAAACCTCTATATAAACCTAGAAGTATTAGAGAAATTATACTGTTTTTTGGAATTAAAGATCTAAACGCTATAACACAATAACAAAATAATATATTTAAATTATCTACTTAATAACTGTATAAAAATATTATTACTAGGCACTTTTTTCACCTGTCACCACACGATTTCTCCCTAAATGTTTGGCTTGATATAAATTTGTATCTGCTTGTTTTAAAACTTCTTTAATATCAGAAGAAGTTAAAGGCCAGTGTGCAATACCAAGTGAGGCAGTCACTACACCAACTTCTAGTAAATAAGTCGATGCCAGTTTGTGCCTTAATCTTTCAGCAATTTTAGTGGCTTGTGAAATCTCTTTAACTGGCGCAAGAATAATAAACTCTTCACCGCCGACCCGACAGCAAATATCCTGTTCACGAAAACTTTCCCGAATGAATCCGGCAACTTTGGTTAATACCACATCACCCATATCATGCCCATGACGATCATTAATTTTCTTGAAATAGTCAATATCTAAAACCACCACAGCAAAATAAATTTTATTGCTAATCAAATCATTTAAAAATAGTTCAAAGCCACGGCGATTATAAAAGCCGGTTAAAGGATCGGTTAAAGTGTCCTGTTTAAGTTCTTCGATTTCCTGATTAAAAACGTTTACACTAGATAATAGGGACTTCTTGAATTTAAAAACTTCAAAATACCAAGGCTTAATATGATTAATCTTTTCAGTGATACCTGGATCATTCAAATGACTTGCCATTTTGGCAAGATCATTTAATGGAGAGGTAATAAATTTTGAAATACGCCAGATGATTAAAAAGATAATAATATAGGGCAGAGTAAAACTTGAAG